>NZ_JBEOYU010000008.1:0-193710 GCF_040297265.1 Streptomyces sp. NPDC001832 | reverse complement strand
TCGGCGGGTGGGGCGGGGGGCGTTGCCGACCCCCCCCCCCCCCCCCCCCCGGCCCGGTCCTGCGGGCGGATGACGCTACTTTCGGCACATGCCCCGGAACCCCGGTCGGCCCCTGTCCGGAGCCCGGGTCGCCGCGACGGCCGCGACCGGCCCCGCGGCGACCTTCGCCAGGTATCTGACAGAGTGTCAGCTCGTCAGGAGTTCAGGTAGGTCAGCACCGCCAGCACCCTGCGGTGATCCCCGTCACTGGGGGACAGGCCCAGCTTCAGGAAGATATTGCTGACGTGCTTCTCCACGGCCCCGTCGCTCACCACCAGCTGCCTGGCCACCGCGGAGTTCGTCCGCCCCTCCGCCATCAGGCCGAGCACCTCGCGCTCGCGCGGCGTCAGCCCTGCCAGGACGTCCTGCTTACGGCTCCGCCCCAGCAGCTGCGCCACCACCTCCGGGTCCAGCGCCGTCCCGCCCTGCGCCACTCGGACCACCGCGTCCACGAACTCCCGGACATCGGCGACCCGGTCCTTCAGCAGATACCCCACGCCTCGGCTGGAACCGGCCAGCAGCTCGGTCGCGTACTGCTCCTCGACGTACTGCGAAAGGACCAGTACCCCGATCCCGGGATAGTCCTTGCGCAGCCGCACCGCCGCCCGCACGCCCTCGTCGGTGTGGGTGGGCGGCATCCGCACATCGGCGACCACCACATCGGGCAGCGCATCCTGTCCGGCGAGATTGCGCACCGTCTTGATCAGCGCCTCGGCGTCCCCTACCCCGGCGACGACGTCATGCCCGAGATCGGTCAGCAGCCGGGTGAGCCCCTCCCGGAGCAGTACCGAATCCTCGGCGATGACTACCCGCACCCTGTCCTCCACCATGACGCTTGTATCCCCCGCTGCTCACTGGTCCCGTCCGTGTGACGTCCAGCATCCCAGTATCGGCAGTGCCCTGTCCTCAGCCGCCGGACCGGCTTGAAATCAAGCCGGTGGGTGTGTTCAGCCGCGCCACGGCAGCTCGGCCGTGATCCGCGTCGGGCCGCCCTGCGGGGAATCCACGACGAGTACGCCGTCCACCGCGCCCAGCCGCTCGGTCAGCCCGGCCAGCCCGCTGCCCGAGGACGCATTGGCGCCGCCGCGCCCGTTGTCGGTGACCTGGAGCATCAGCCGGTCCGCCGCCCGCCACACATCGACCGATGCGCGGGTCGCGTGTGCATGCTTGCTCACGTTCTGCAACAGCTCGGAGACCGTGAAGTAGGCGATCCCCTCGATGGCCTGGGCGGGCCTGGACGCCAGGTCCACATCGACCGTCACGGGGACGGTGCAGCGGGAGGCGATGGCGGAGAGTGCGGCGTCGAGTCCTCGGTCGGTGAGGACGGCGGGGTGGATGCCGCGGGCGAGGTCGCGGAGTTCCTGGAGGGCGACCTTGACCTCGCCGTGGGCCTCGTCGACCATGCGGGCCGCGGCCTCGGGGTCGTTCGTCAGTTTCTCCTTCGCCAGGCCCAGATCCATGGCGAGGGCGACGAGCCGGGCCTGTGCCCCGTCGTGCAGGTCGCGTTCGATGCGGCGCAGGTCGGCGGCGGCTGTGTCGACGACCACCCCGCGGTCCGACTCCAGCTCAACGACGCGCGTCGCCAGCCGGGACGGCCCGAGCAGCCCGGCCACCATCACCCGGTCCACGCCCGCCAGACCACGGACGATCCACGGTGTGACGAGGACGAGTACGAGGCCGCACATGCTGGTCGCAGCCAGCTCGAAGGGGGAGTCGAGATAGATGTGGTGGCCGTCGTCGCCGTACAGCTGGATGCCGCCGGTCCCCATGGACGCCGGGAAGATCCACTGCCACAGCGGGTAGGTGAAGGTGGCCCACCCGGACGCCCAGAGTGTCAGCGACACGGTGAAGGCGAAGATCGCCCACGGAAAATGCAGCAGCGAATAGAGCAGATGCCGCCAGGACGCCCCGCTCTTGAGGACCGCGCCCATCCAGGACATCAGGCCGCCGGTCCTGCCGCGCACCGGTGCCGGGTCCGCCACGTCCAGCTTCAGCAGCCCGCGCGCCCGGGCCCGCTCCATCGCGCCGAATCCGCGGCACATGGCCAGTGCGCCGGCCAGGATCGGAACCCCGAGGAAGGTGATCAGCATGCCGATGCCCAGCGTCGTCAGGGCGATCGAGAGTCCGAACAGGACCGCGCTGATCGGCAGGCTCAGCAGCAGATAGCCGAACTCACGCCAGGTCCTGGCCTCGAAGGGCGCGCGCAGCGCGGCCGGGAAGAAGTGCTTCGCCCGGGGATGGTCCCCGAAACCGGCTCCGGACCGCTGGTGGTCCCGAGTGTCCGGTCCGTATGCCGTGGCCATGGGTGCAGTCCGTTTCTTCTCATGGAGCCGGTTTCTCCGGTGGTTTCGGGGTTCCGGCCGGTACATCAAGGGTGCTGAGTTGCGGGCCTGCGCACCATGAGGGCGGTATCCCTCTTCGACCGGGGGTTTTCCCCACCCCACCCTGCGCGGGGGCTCAGGGGGCTCAGGGGGCTCAGGGGGCTCAGAGGCTTGGCCCACGGGCGCTTGGCCTAGGGGCGCCTGGCCGCTCTCGTACGGTTTGGCTCCCGGTCCCGGTCTCGCCAGGGCAGCTCCGCGGTGACTGTCGTAGGGCCGCCGACCGGCGAGTCGAGTACGAACAGCCCGTCGACGGCGCCCAGCCGTTCGGCCAGCCCGGCCATGCCCGTACCGCCGTCCATCCGGGCCCCGCCCCGCCCGTCGTCGGTGACCCGGATCAGCAGCCGGTTCGCCGACCGCCACACCTCGACGGATGCCGACCGTGCCGCGCTGTGCTTGCTCACGTTCTGCAACAGCTCGGAGACCGTGAAGTAGGCGATCCCCTCGATCGCCTCCGCAGGACGCGCCGGCAGATCCACCCCCACTGTCACGGGGACGGTGCAGCGGGAGGCGATGGCGGAGAGTGCGGCGTCGAGTCCTCGGTCGGTGAGGACGGCGGGGTGGATGCCGCGGGCGAGGTCGCGGAGTTCCTGGAGGGCGACCTTGACCTCGCCGTGGGCCTCGTCGACCATGCGGGCGGCAGCTTCGGGGTCGTTCGTCAGTTTCTCCTTCGCCAGGCCCAGATCCATGGCGAGGGCGACGAGCCGGGCCTGTGCGCCGTCGTGCAGGTCGCGTTCGATGCGGCGCAGGTCGGCGGCGGCCGTGTCGACGACCACCCCGCGGTCCGACTCCAGCTCGGCGATCCTGCGCTCCAGTTCGTCGGAGGGTGAGAGCAGTCCGCGAGCCATCGCCCGATCGGCATTGGTGAGCAGCCGCGCGATGTAGGGGAGCACCGGCCACAACACGACGAGGCTCACGGACGTCACGGCGAAGGTGAGTACGCCCCAGGGCAGCCGGACGAAGGAGTACAGCACCGCCCGCCAGCCCACCGGATCCTTGAGGCTCGACCACAGCCAGGGGAAGAAGCCCTGCTCCCGGCGGGACAGAACCATCGGGCTCGGCTCGTCGATCCGCACCCCGAGCAACGCCCGCGCCCGGCCCCGCTCGGCCCTGCCGATCAGCCGAGCCCCCTGCAGCCCGACGGCAAGCAGGGGCAGACCGATCACCGTGACCGCAAGCCCCACGCCGATGCCGATCATGCATACCGTGTAGACAAACCCGGCAACGGTCATGGGGAGGTTGGCCAGGAGATAGGCGATCTCCTTCCACGTCCACCGGCAGAGGGCGAAGCGGGCGGGCGGTGGCCGGTCGTTGTCGGGCGCCAGGGGGCTGATGGTCATGGGGCCCAGCCTGCCGGGCGGGGTCCGCACATGCCATGGGGCTCGTGGGTGGAGTGAAGTAGGGATAACCCCACCCGTTGTCAGACGCGACTGCTTACCCTCTCTTTAACAGGGCCTAGACTCCCGTGCGTACAGATCGTCGAACAGGTTTGAGGGAGCGAGGGACGGACGTGGCGTACCTGCCGGAATCGACCACTCTCGCGTCGGACTACTTCCAGAGCTATTCAGTGGTCGGACTGCTCGCTGTGATCGGCGTGCTCTTCGTCGCCGTCGCCTTCGGGGCCGGCCGACTGCTGCGTCCTGTGGTTCCCACGCCGGAGAAGCTCCTGACGTACGAGTGCGGCGTGGACCCCGTGGGTGAAGGATGGGCACATACACAGGTCCGCTATTACGTGTATGCCTTCCTGTACGTGATCTTCGCCGTCGACTCGATCTTCCTGTTTCCGTGGGCGACCGTATTCGCCGCACCCGGATATGGGGCGACGACTCTGGTGGAAATGTTCATCTTCCTCGGTTTCCTGGCCGTAGGACTGCTCTACGCATGGAAGAAGGGCGTCCTCGAATGGACGTGACGAGCCCGCCGCCCCCCGAGCACCGGCCCGCAACGCAACCGGGGTCGGAGCAGGAGCCCGGGGCGGCGTCCGAACCGCAGCCCGGCGCGGGATCCGAACCGCAGCCCGTTCCGACGTTCCTGCCGGAGCCCAAGCGGCTCGGCGTCCTGTCGCGCCTGGCTCCCGAGCCGATGAAGGTGGTCCTGAACTGGGGTCGCCGCTACAGCCTCTGGGTCTTCAACTTCGGGCTCGCCTGCTGCGCGATCGAATTCATCGCCGCCTCCATGGCCCGGCACGACTTCATCCGGCTCGGCGTGATCCCGTTCGCACCCGGCCCGCGCCAGGCCGACCTCATGATCGTTTCCGGCACGGTGACGGACAAGATGGCTCCGGCCGTGAAGCGGCTGTACGAGCAGATGCCCGAGCCCAAGTACGTCATTTCCTTCGGCGCCTGCTCCAACTGCGGCGGCCCGTACTGGGACTCGTACTCCGTGACGAAGGGCGTCGACCAGATCATTCCGGTCGATGTCTACGTCCCCGGCTGCCCGCCCCGGCCGGAGGCGCTCCTCCAGGGCATTCTCAAGCTGCAGGAGAAGATCGCCCGAGAGTCGCTGGGGGTGCGGTACGCGACGAGCGGCGGCAGCCGTCCTTCCGCCGCAGCACTGCGCAGCGGCCTGGTCGCCGCCCCCTCGGCACCGGGGGAGGAGCAGAAGTGACCAATACCGAAAGCCACGACCGGGAAAGCTACGACCGGCTGCCGGACGCCGCCGCCGAGATCTTCGGCGAGGACGCGACCGCCGCGTACGCGTACGACCTGCTGACAGTCGACGTACCAGCGGCCTCCTGGATCGCCGCGCTCGAAACGGCCCGCGACCGGCTGGGCTGCACTTATTTCGACTGGCTGAGCGCGGTCGACGAACCGGGCACCGGCTTCCGGGTCTGCGCCCATGTCGCCTCCCTGGCCGAGGGCAAGGTGCGTCGGCTCATGATCCGTACGACCGTTCCGCACGATGCGGCAGTCCTTCCCACCGCCGTCGACATCTACGCGGGCGCCGCCTGGCACGAGCGCGAGACACACGAGATGTTCGGCATCGGCTTCGAGGGCCACCCGCATCTGGTGCCGCTGCTGCTGCCCGAGGGCTTCGAGGGCCACCCGCTGCGCAAGGACTTCGTGCTGGCGGCACGCGTTGCGAAGGCCTGGCCGGGCGCGAAGGAGCCGGGCGAGTCGGAGCACGGCGGCCCGAAGCGCCGGACGATGCTGCCGCCCGGCGTTCCGGACCCGAACGAATGGGGCCCCCTGAAGGGCCAGCTCCCACCCGCCCCGTCCCGCCCGGCCCGTACCCCGCGCGCTGCAGGCGACCGCCCGGTACGCCGCGCCCGCAGCGTGACCGAGGGCTCGGCCACCCAGCAGTCGGAGGCGGCAGCCCCGGCCGCCGGGACCGCGCCTGCCGCACGCCCGCGTCGCACCCGCAGCGCATCCCAGGGCTCGGCCAGCCAGCAGCGCGAGACGGCGAAGCCCGGGACGGCCGGGGCGGGGACCGAGGCACCGGAACAGGCGGGACCGAACGCGTCGGGGACGACGCCGACGGGATCGGCCACGGGCCAGGCATCCCAGGGCCGGGACCGGGCAGCCCAGAACCGGGCATCCGGCGACCGGGCGGCCTCGGCCGAGGCCGCCACCGGAAGCAGCGACGCTCCCTGGCACCACGCCCGCCCGGCCTTCGACACGCCCCCGGATTCGGGTACCCCCCAGCTCCTCGGGCGTTCGAGGAGCTGGAGTCCGGCAGGCAGGGGAGAGGCCCCGCGCAGCGGCACCCCCGCCCCCGAGACCACGCCCACCCTCGAAACCACCGCCCCCACGGACACCCCCGACCAGCCCGAGCCCCCGGCCCAGGACGCCACTCCCGAGCCGGCCCCCGACCGCCCCGCCGGAGGCGATACCGCGTGAACGACGCACTGGACGTCGCCCTCCGGCTCGTCATCGTCTTCGCCGCGTTCATGGTTCTCCCCCTTGTAGTGGGGCAGACCGAGCACAAGGTGATGGCCCATATGCAGGGCCGCCTCGGCCCCATGTACGCGGGTGGCTTCCACGGCTGGGCCCAGCTCGTGGCGGACGGCGTGAAGTTCGCGCAGAAGGAAGACATCGTCCCGGCCGAGGCCGACCGCCGTATCTTCCAGCTCGCGCCGGCCGTCGCGCTGCTCCCGTACCTCCTCGTACTCGTCGCCATCCCGATCGGCCCCAGCGAGGGCGCGGTCGGACAGGTCGTCGACGCGGGCATCTTCTTCGTGCTCGCCGTGATGGGCGTCGGAGTGCTCGGCTCGCTCATGGCGGGGTGGGCCTCGGCCAACAAGTTCTCCCTCCTCGGGGGCCTGCGCACCGCCGCCCAGCTGCTCGCGTACGAGCTGCCGATGCTGCTCGCCGCCGCCTCCGTCGCGATGGCGGCGGGCACCGTTTCCCTCCCGGGCATCCTCAACGCCTTCGAGTGGTGGTGGCTGCCCTGGCAGATCGTCGGCGCCCTGGTCTTCTTCGTGGCCGGACTCGCCGAACTGCAGCGCCCGCCGTTCGACATGCCGGTCGCCGACTCGGAGATCATCTTCGGCGCGTACACCGAGTACACCGGCCTCCGCTTCGCACTTTTCCTGCTCGCCGAGTACGCGGGCATCGTCGTGCTGTGCGGACTGACCACCGTCCTCTTCCTCGGCGGCTGGCACGGTCCGTTCGGCGCCGACGGACTCGGCTGGGTCTGGACGCTCCTCAAGACCGCGGTCCTCGCCTTCGTCGTCATCTGGCTGCGCGTGAGCTACCCCCGGCTCCGCGAGGACCAGCTGCAGAAGCTCGCCTGGACCACTCTCATCCCGCTCGCTCTCGCGCAGATCGCGCTCACCGGCATCGTGAAGGTGGCGATCAACTGATGGCTGCGTCGCTCCCGCACCCGCGGCCCCGCATCCCCGGCTCAGGCCTGGCCAAGGGACTGGCGGTCACCCTGCGGACGATGACGAAGAAGACGGTCACCGCGCAGTACCCGGACGTCCAGCCCGAGCTCCCGCCCCGCTCCCGCGGTGTCATCGCACTCTTCGAGGAGAACTGCACGGTCTGCATGCTCTGCGCCCGTGAGTGCCCGGACTGGTGCATCTACATCGACTCCCATAAGGAGACGGTGCCCGCCGCCATACCGGGCGGGCGCGAGCGCAGCCGCAACGTCCTCGACCGCTTCGCGATCGATTTCTCGCTCTGTATGTACTGCGGTATCTGTATCGAGGTGTGTCCCTTCGACGCACTGTTCTGGTCGCCGGAGTTCGAGTACGCGGAGACGGACATCCTCGAACTCACTCATGAGCGCGACAAGCTCCGCGAATGGATGTGGACGGTGCCGGAACCGCCCGCGCTCGACCCGGGCGCCGAGGAGCCGAAGGAGATCGCCGCCGCCCGCAAGACGGCGGAGAAACTTGAAGCCCAGCGCGCCAAGGAGGCGCAGGAAGCCCAGCAGGCCCAAGAGACCCAAGAGGCCCAAGAGGCCCAAGAGGCCCAAGAGGCCCAAGAGGCCCAAGAGGCTCAGCAGGTTCAAGAGCCTCAAGAGACCCAGCAGGTCCAGAAGGAAGAAGAGGGGGAGGAGTGACACTCGCAGCCGCCGCGGCCCACTCTGCGCACTCCGGCTTCCTCTCCCCGACCGGCATTGAGATCGCTTTCGTCCTCGTCGGCATCGCCACCCTCGGCGCAGCCCTCGTCACCGTCACGACAAAGCAGCTGGTGCATGCCGCCCTCTGGCTGGTCGTGGCGCTCGGTGGTCTCGCAGTCGAGTACCTCCTGCTCACCGCGGAGTTCATCGCCTGGGCGCAGGTACTGATCTACGTCGGTTCCGTGGTCGTCCTCCTCCTCTTCGGGCTGATGCTCACCAAGGCTCCCATCGGCCGCTCCCCGGACGCCGACTCCGGCAACCGCTGGGCGGCCCTCGGCGTGGCCGTCGCTGCCGCCGGCGTGCTCGTCTGGGTCATAGTCGACGCCTTCCGCACCACATGGATCGACCTGAACGGACCGGCCCACGGCTCAACCGAGGTGACCGGCGCCTTCCTCTTCCGGCACTGGGTGCTGCCGTTCGAAGCTCTCTCCGTTCTGCTGCTCGCCGCCCTCGTCGGTGCGATCGTCCTGTCCCGCAAGCGCAGTAAGGAGCAGAGCTGATGCACCTCGCCTATCCCGCCGTGCTCGCCGCCCTCCTCTTCTGCACCGGGCTGTACGGAGTGCTTGCCCGCCGCAACGCGATCCTGGTCCTGATGTCCGTAGAGCTGATGCTCAACGCCGTCAACCTCAACCTGGTCGCCTTCGACGTCTGGCTCCGCGACAC
The DNA here is from genome assembly GCF_040297265.1 of Streptomyces sp. NPDC001832. NCBI lineage: Bacteria > Bacillati > Actinomycetota > Actinomycetes > Kitasatosporales > Streptomycetaceae > Streptomyces > Streptomyces sp. NPDC001832. The sequence goes on along the minus strand of NZ_JBEOYU010000008.1, from coordinate 185,062 downwards.
CGTGCACTCCGGCCAGGCCCTCACCCTCTTCACCATCGCCATCGCGGCGGCGGAGATCGGCATCGGCCTGGCGATCGTCCTCGCCGTCCACCGCAACCGCGGCAGCTCGGACGTCGACCGCCTCCGCGACACCGCCGAGACCGACGCCGCCGAAACTCTCCCCGGTGACGAGACCCATGGCACCGAAGACCAGGCCACTGCTCCGGCAGGGAAGGCAAAGAAGGCAGAGGCCACCGCGTGACGACCACGACCCTCGCCGTCCTCGTCCCCCTCCTTCCGTTCCTGGGCGCCGCGGCCGGTCTCCTTCTCGGCTCAACCGGTTCCCGCCATCGCTCCGAGACGGGGCTTCGCGCGCTTCTCTTTGCCCCCGGATACGTACGCCCCCTCGCCGTACTGCCCACCTTCGCCTCCTTCGTGCTCGCCGTCGTCGTCGCCTCGGACCAGGGCGGCGGACGGGCCATCGACGCGGCGACCCGGCTCACCCCCACCGGCTCAATCCCGATCGACCTCGCCCTGCACCTCGACGGCTTCGCGGTGCTCGTCGCCGTCCTGGTCGGGCTCGTCGCGACCTGCGTGCAGATCTACTCGATCGCCTATCTGCGCGACGACCCCCGCTACCCCTCGTACGCGGCTCTCGTCTCCCTCTTCACCGCCGCCATGCTGCTCGTCGTCTACTCCGGCGACCTGATGGTGCTCCTGGTCGGCTGGGAGATCATGGGCATCTGCTCGTACTTCCTCGTCGGCCACTACTGGGAGACGCCCGAAGCCCGCGCCGCCTCCCTCAAGGCATTCCTGGTCACCAAACTCGGCGACGTCCCCTTTCTGATCGGTGTGTTCGCGCTCGCCGCCGACACCGGAACGTTCCGCATCACCGGCATCCTCGCTGCCGTCACGAACGGCGGTCTGGACCACCCCACCGTCATCGCCCTGCTGCTCCTCGCGGGTGTCGCGGGCAAGTCCGCGCAGTTCCCCCTGCACACCTGGCTGCCCGACGCGATGGCCGGCCCCACCCCCGTCTCCGCACTGATCCACGCCGCGACGATGGTCGCCGCCGGTATCTACTTCGTGGCCCGGCTCTTCCCCGTTTTCGCCCAGTCCGGCGCGGCCCTCATCGTCCTCGCCGTGATGGCGGCGATCACGATGATCGGCTCGGGACTCGCCGCCCTCGCCCAGGACGACATCAAACGCGTCCTCGCCTACTCGACGATCGGCCAACTCGGCTACATGGCCGGCGCCCTGGCCGTCGGCGACCGCGGTGCCGCCGTCTTCCACCTCCTCTCCCACGGTGCGTTCAAGGCCCTCCTCTTCCTTGCGGCGGGCGTCGTCATCCACGCCGCCGGGACCAACTCGCTGGCCGCCATGTCCCGCATGGGCGGCCTGACGAAGCGCATCCCGGACGCCTACTGGACGATGACCGTCGCCCTCCTCGCGCTCGCCGCCATCCCTCCGTTCGCCGGCTTCTTCTCCAAGGAAGCCGTCCTCGTCGCGGCCGAACACACCGCACTCGGGGACCGGCACGTCGCCCCGGCCGCCGCCGGCTGGACCGTCCTCGTCGCCGGACTGATCGCCGCCGTCCTCACCGCCGCGTACGCCACCCGCCTCTGGCTCCTCGCCTTCCGGGGCCGCGGCGCCGAGGCCCCCGACCACGGCAGGCAGCCCGTCGCGATGACCGCCGTTCTCTGGGTCCTCGCCATCCCCACCATCGCCTTCGGACTGACCGTCGGCGCGATCACCGACTGGTTCGACGGTCACAGCCTCACCCCGTCCGTGACCACCGCCGTCCTGTCCACGGGCGTCGGCCTCATCGGCGGCCTCGTCACCTACGCAGCCTGGCGCCACACATCGGCACTCGCCGCCCGCACCCCCGTCGGCATCGTCGTCGCCCACCCCGACGCCGAACCCGCCCTCGTCGAGGCCCAGGCAATGTCGGCGCACACCGCCGCCTACGGCGCCGACGGCGACGTCCCCGACCCGGCCGACCCCGGCCGCCTGCTGCTCGGCCCGCTCCACCGCCACGCCGCCGCCGGCTTCCACCTCGACGCCCTCTACACGACCCTGTTCGTCCGCCCCGTCCAGGCCGCAGCGAGCATCGTCCGCTTCCTGGACCGCGAGGTCGTCGACACTTACGTACGCGGCTCCGGCACCGGCGCACGCTGGCTCGGCACCGCCGTCCGCCGCGCCCAGACCGGCAATGTGCAGACCTACCTCAGCGCGCTGCTCGCCGGTTCCCTGGTCCTGGCGGTCGCCGCCGTCGTTTTTGCCAACGTCAACGCCGGGTCGTGAGCCGTGATCGATATCAGCGAATCCGTGATGCAGTTCCTTCTCGTGTTCATCGTCGTCGGCCCGCTCATCGGCGCCGTGGCCGCCCTTCTGCCGGCTCCGCCCGGACTCAAGGGAACCAGCCCCGACCAGGCCGTGCTCCGCCACGGCGTGACCGTCACCGGTGCGGTCCTCATCGCCGCGATCGTGCTCGCCGTCGGCTTCGACCACGACCACCCGTCGAAGATGCAGGCCACCACCGACATCAGCTGGATCCCGGCGCTCGGCGTCCGCATCCACCTCGGCATCGACGGCATCTCGCTCCCCCTTCTCGTAATGACCGCGCTGCTGACCTTCCTCTGCGCGCTCTACAGCTACTTCAAAATGCCGGCAGGCCCCTCCCCGAAGGCTTTCGTCGCACTCATCCTCGTCCTGGAGTCCGGCACCCTCGCGACCTTCGCCGTCCTCGATCTGCTGCTGTTCTTCCTGGCGTTCGAGATGGTGCTCATCCCGATGTACTTCCTCATCGCCCGCTGGGGCGGTGCACAGAAGCAGGCTGCCGCCTGGAAGTTCATCCTCTACACGCTGCTCGGCTCGGTGATCATGCTGCTGGGCCTGCTCCTCATCGGGCTGAAGAGCGGCACCTTCGACATGGTGGCACTCGCCACTGACAACGGCCGTGGGCTCACCTCGTCCGTGCAGGTCATCGCCGTTCTGGCGATCGGTCTCGGGCTCGCCGTGAAGACCCCGATGTGGCCGCTGCACAGCTGGCTCCCGGACGCCCACACCGCCGCCCCGACCGTCGGTTCGGTCCTCCTCGCCGGCGTCCTGCTGAAGATGGGTACCTACGGATTCATCCGTATCCTGCTCCCCATCGCCCCCGACGGGATGCACACCTTCGCGCCCTACCTCGCCGCCTTCGCGGTCGTCGGCATCATCTACGGATCGCTCGCCTGCCTGGCGCTGGCCCGCCCCGGCTCCAAGGGCGACCTCAAGCGCCTGATCGCGTACTCCTCCGTCGGACACATGGGCTTCGTGCTACTCGGCATCGCGAGCATGACCCCCACCGGAGTCAACGGTGCGCTCTTCGCCAACATCGCCCACGGCCTCATCACCGGCCTGCTGTTCTTCCTGGTCGGCGCAGTCAAGGACCGCTACGGCACCGCCGACCTCGACACCCTTTCCGGCGCCACCGGGGCCGCACTCTACGGTCGGGCACCCCACCTCGGCGGCCTCCTCGCCTTCGCCGCCGTAGCCTCCCTGGGCCTGCCCGGGCTCGCCGGGTTCTGGGGCGAGATGCTCGCGATGTTCGGCGCCTTCGACCCCGCCGACGGTCTCAGCCGCCCCGCCTTCCTCACCTTCATGTCGATCGCCGCGTTCGGCACTCTGCTCACCGCCGCGTACATGCTGATCGTCGTACGCCGCGTCTGTATGGGTGAGAAGCGGGAAGCGCCGCAGCAGCTCGCCGATGTCCAGACATACGAATTCGCCGCCTGGACCCCGCTCGTCGGCCTCACCGTCCTCGCCGGTCTGTGGCCCGCCGTCCTCCTCGGCCTCACCGACCCGGCCGTGCAGAAGCTCCTCGCAGGAGGCAAGTCGTGACCACAGCCGTCGTCACATCGGGCGTCGTCACCACAGCGGCCGAGAGCACCACCAGCCTCGTCCAGTCCGTCGACTGGCTTGCGATCGCGCCCCCGGCCATCGCCGCGGCCGTCGCCCTGATCGTCCTGGCCGTCGACCTCTTCCTGCCCGAGGAACGCAAGCCGGTCCTCGGCTGGATCACCATGGCCGGGCTCGTGGCCGCACTCGCCTTCCTCGTGCCGCTGCGCGACGGCGACCGCTCCACCTTCTGTCTCACCGCGGCAGCCACCGGCACCGGCACCACCGGGGCATGCAGTTACACCGCCGACCACTTCGCCCTCGTCATCCAGGCCCTCGTGCTCGGCGGCGCCCTGCTGACGGCCCTGCTCTCTCTCGGCGACACACGCAAACTCCCCGCGGGCGAGTTCTGGTTCCTCCTGCTGTCCTCCGCGTCGGGTGCCGCACTCCTGCCCGCCGCCCGCGACCTCGCCACCCTCGTCGTCGCGCTCGAAGTCGCCTCGCTGCCCGCCTTCGCCCTCGTCGGCATCAAGCGCGGCGACCGGCGATCCTCCGAATCGGCCCTGAAGTTCTTCCTCTCCTCGGTCGTCGCGACCGCCGTCATGCTGCTCGGCGTCAGCTTCGTGTACGCAACCACCGGCACCCTGCACCTCACGGAGATCGCCGCCCGGCTCGACGACGTACCCGGTCAGCTGGACACCCTCGCCGCGGCGGGCGTCGTCCTCACCCTGGTCGGCTTCGCCTTCAAGACGGCCGCCGCGCCCTTCCACTTCTGGGTTCCCGACACCTACATCGGCGCCCCCCTGCCGATCGCCGCCTACCTCTCGGTCGTCGGCAAGGCGGTCGGCTTCTCCGGCCTCATCCTCGTCACCGTGATCGCGTTCCCGGCGTATGCCGACGTCTGGGGACCGGCCCTCGCCATCCTCGCCGCGCTCACAATGACGACCGGCAACGTCGCTGCCCTGCGCCAGAACGCCACCCGCGTCCGCAGCGCCGTACGCCTGCTCGCCTGGTCATCCGTCGCCCAGGCCGGCTACCTCCTGGTGCCGATCGCCGCCGCCGCGTACTCCAGCGACGAACGCATCGGCTCCACCGTCGCGTACGCCCTCATGTACGCCGTCGTGAACCTCGGCGCATTCGCGGTCGCCGCCCTCGTCGCCCGTACGAACCCCGGAAACCGGATCTCCGACTACCGCGGCCTGTACCCCACCCGCCCCCTCGCCGCGATGGCGATGGCCTTCTTCCTGCTCTGCCTGGCCGGCCTGCCACCCGGCATCGTCGGCCTCTTCGCCAAGGTCACCGTCTTCTCCGCGGCCGTCGACGCGGGACTCGGCTGGCTCGCCGTCGTCATGGCCGTCAACGTCGTGATCGCGCTCTACTACTACCTGCAGTGGACCGCGGCGCTCTTCCGTGCTCCGGAAGAGACCCCGGCGGACGAGGCCGCACCCGTGCCCACCAGGCACCGCGCCCCGCCCTCCCTCACCGCCGCGATCGCCCTCACCGCCGTCACCGGCGTCGTACTCTCCGGTGCTCCACAGGCGGTCCTCAGGTTCGCCGCCGTCAATCTCTTCTGATGTACGCAAGATCGGTTTGCCCGGGACAGCCCGCTCAGGGCAAGGTCATGCCCGCACATCCCCACACACGTACGCATGTCCCAGAGGAGCAACAGCAGTGCTGAACGGGTTCAAGGACTTCCTCCTGCGAGGGAACGTCATCTCCATGGCCATCGGGCTGGCCGTCGGATCCGCGTTCACCGCAGTCGTCACCGGCTTCAGCACCGCCTTCATCACCCCGCTGATCGGCCTCGCAACCGGTTCCGTCGGCGACTTCAGCGCGGCGGAGTTCTCGATCCAGGGCACCATCTTCCCGTACGGGAAGTTCCTCGCCGCCGCCATCGCCTTCCTGATCACCGCCACGGTGCTCTACTTCTGCATCGTCGTCCCCATGACGAAGGTCCAGAACCGCTTCTCCAAGGCGGACGACAAGGTCGACATCAAGGCCGCCGTGCGCGACTGCCCCCGCTGCTACACCGAAATCCCGGCCATCGCCTCCCGCTGCGCCCACTGCACCAGCGAGATCAAGCCGGACCCCGAGGCTCTCGCACTCGCCAAACTCCCCGCCCAGCGCTGAGAGGCTGTCGGGCGCCAACCGGCACACACGCCCTCCACCCGTACGGCCCAGAGCCCGATCCGGCCGCAAGTGCGGGACAGGCCCCGTTCCCGCGGCCGCGTACAAGGGAACTAGCCCTCTTCGCCTGGCGTTGACCAGTACAGGAGGCTCCACTGGGGGAGTGGAGACCACCAAGTAAAGGGTTCCCCTACCGCACCACTTGGAGGGCGTACCGTGCACCGCCAGCACAACGGGCTGAGAACCGCCGTACTCCTCGGGGGCCTGTCCGCAGTCATCATCGTCATTGGAAGCTTCTTCGGACGTACAGGCCTGATCGTCGCGCTTCTCGTAGCCGTCGGCACCAACGCCTACGCGTATTGGAACAGCGACAAGCTGGCGCTCAGGGCCATGCGTGCCCGCCCCGTCAGCGAATTCGAGGCACCACACCTCTACCGGATGGTCCGGGAACTCTCAACAACAGCCCGCCAGCCCATGCCCCGGCTCTACATCTCCCCGACGCAGGCCCCCAACGCCTTCGCCACCGGCCGCAATCCGCGCAACGCGGCGGTCTGCTGCACCGAGGGCATCCTGCAGATCCTGGACGAGCGAGAGCTGCGCGCAGTCCTTGGCCACGAGCTGAGTCATGTCTACAACCGCGACATCCTGATCTCGTCCGTCGCCGGAGCGCTCGCCTCCGTCGTCATGTTCCTGGTCAACTTCGCCTGGCTGGTCCCAGGGGGCCGGTCCAACGACGACGAGGGTCCCGGCTTCCTCGGCATGATGCTGATCATGATCCTCGGCCCGCTGGCCGCCTCCGTCATCCAACTGGCCGTAAGCCGCTCCCGCGAATACGAGGCGGACGCCTCGGGCGCCCAGCTGACCGGCGACCCACTGGCCCTCGCCAGCGCCCTGCGGAAGCTCGACGCCGGTACGAGACAGCTCCCTCTGCCCCCCGAGCCGAGAATCGAGACCGCGAGCCACATGATGATCGCGAATCCCTTCCGCCCCGGCCGGGGCATGTCCAAGATGTTCTCGACACACCCGCCGATGGCGGAGCGCATCTCACGCCTGGAGCAGATGGCAGGTCATCGCCCGTGAGGGCGACCCTTGCGCAGCACCCGGCCAGGCGGGACTTTCGAAACACGCACTAGCGGCCCCCGAACGGTTCGTCGGTCGCGACCACCTCTCGGCCCAGCGGCATGAGCGAGATGGGGATCATTTTCAGGTTCGCCCAGCCGAAGGGGATTCCGATGATCGACACGAACAGCGGAATGCTCGTGATCAGGTGCCCCAGTGCGAGCCACCACCCGGCGAAGACCAGCCAGATCACGTTACCGACGCAGGAGGGCGCACCGGCGTCCGGCCGTTCCACGGTGGTCCGCCCGAACGGCCACAGCACGTAGCCGGCGATCCTCAGGGATGCGATGCCGAATGGAATCGTCACGATCAAAACGAAACAGATGATCGCGGCGACCAGGTACCCGAGGGCCATCCAGAACCCGCAGAACACCACCCACAACACGTTCAGGATCAGCTGTACGAGCTTCATGATCACTAGCCTTCCGCGAATCTCGGCCGCCAGGGCTGTTCTAACGGCCTGATCCACCGTGCACCAGGCCATAAGCCAGTATCGGTCCCGGTGCCGAATAGGGCTCGCCTGATTGTCAGTGCCGTCGTCCACGATGAACCCATGAACGACACCGAGCAGTTGCTGGCAGCCGTGGAGAAGACCGCACGTACCGCCCCGCGCTGGGAGAAGCACCCCCTCCCGGCACCCCTGCCCGCCGAGCACGTCAAGCGTGCCGAAGCCGCCCTCGGCTTTGCCTTGCCACCGCTGCTCACCGCCCTGTACACCCGGATCGCCAACGGCGGCTTCGGGCCGGAGTACGGTCTGATGCCGCTGATCGGCGACCGGGCCCCGGACGGGGAGGAGTCCGTCGTCACGCAGTATCTCGCCCACCGCCGGAGTGCGACCGAGGAGGGCGAGTGGCCGTGGCCGGAGGGCGTGCTGCCGATATGCAGCCTGGGCTGCGGGATGTACTCCTGCGTGGACTGCCGCAGCGAACAAACCACGGTGCTGCTCTTCGAGCCGAACGCCGACGAGCCGGAGCGCGCCTGGTACGTGGATCAGCCCGGCCTCGCCCAGTGGCTGCGCAGCTGGCTGGACGGCACCGCGTGGTACTCCGAGGAGTCCGAGGACGAAGGGGTCGACATGGAACCCTGGCCGGAATTCAGCGCCCGCGTATGACCCAATGGCAGAGAGGGATGCGGCGGTCCGCCGACTGCGCATGCAACCGCCTGACCGGCACGAACGTCTTGGATTCCAAGACCGAGCGACGGGTAGGTGCGCACCATGAACATCATTGGTTGGATCATTCTCGGATTGCTGGCCGGGGTTATCGCCAAGGTCCTGCTCCCGGGCCGCGACCCGGGTGGCCTGGTCGGCACCACCTTCATCGGGATCGTCGGTGCCTTCCTCGGCGGCTGGATATCGTCGCGCTTCCTCGACCGCCCGATCTCCAACGACTTTTACGACACGGCCACTTGGGTCGCGGCCATCGGCGGTTCGCTGGTCCTGCTGATCGTCTACCGGCTGCTCTTCGGGAACTCCCGCGAACGCCGCTGACGCCCGTCAGTGTCTGGGGTGCCCAACCCGGTCTCGCGCAGGGTCAGATTGAGTCGGCCGCGGCCGACCCCCGTCGCAGGGTCGGCCGTTCCGGGGCAGACCTTCGGCACACCGTGGAACGCGAAGCGTGAAGGTCCGCCGAAGACGAACAGGTCGCCGGAGGTCAACTCCACATCCGTGTAGGGCCTTCCGCGGTTCTCCGTGTTCCCGAAGCGGAAGACGCACGTGTCGCCGATGCTGAGCGACACCACCGGAGCACCGGACCGCTCCTCCTTGTCCTGGTGCATGCCCATCCGCGCCGCGCCGTCATAGAAGTTGATGAGGGCGGTGTCAGGCGCGTACGTCCGGGCCGGGTACTCGTCCCCGTACGCCTCCATCAGAGCCTCTCGCCCCAAATCCGCCAGCCAGTCGGGGAATTCGGCGACCCTTGCACCGTTCACATCATCGGCCGTACGTGAATACCGGTACGGCTGCCAGTGCCACCCCAGACAGACCGTCCGTACGGACATCACCCCGCCACCCGGCAGCACCGTGTGCCGCAGGGGCACAGGCCCGCGCGCCCATTCCCGGCAGGCCGCAGCCAACTCCCGTTGGCGCTCCGGTGACAGCCACTCGGGCACATGCACGGCCCCCGGCGCGACGACGGCCCGCGGCCTCGGGAAGAGCCCGGACATGTCAGCGCACCGCCAGGGCGCCTTCCAGCACCAGAAGCTGTTCCTTGCGCTCCACGCCACCCGCGTACCCCCGCAGGGTCCCGTCCGCGCCGATCACCCGATGGCACGGCCGTACGACCAGCAAGGGATTGCGCCCGATCGCCGTCCCCACGGCCCGCACGCCCGCCCCGGGCGTACCGATCCGTTCGGCGATCTGTCCGTACGACACGGTCTCCCCGTACGGGACAGTGTCCAGCGCCGCCCAGACCCGGCGCTGGAAGTCGGTGCCCAGGCCGTCCGCGTACACGATGTCGAAGCGGGTCAGCCGCCCCTCGAAGTACGCCCGCAGCTGTGCGGCGATTCCCATGAAGGCTTCCGGCGCGTGGACCCACCCGTCCTGGACGACTGCGGCGCCCTTCTGGCCGGGCAGCGAGAGCGAGGTGAGCGCGACTCCGTCGTCCGCGCCGGCGGCCTGCTCGCCGACCAGCAGCAGCTCACCCAACGGGCTGTCGACCGTTGCGTACATGGTCATGACTCGTCCCTCTTCCTGCCCGTCATGCCGGAAAGCGACAGGATCGTCGTCCGACATGGACAAGTCTGCGTCCTCCGCTCCGCCGCGACCGGCGGTATTCGGACATCGCACCCCGGGGCGGGGCGGAGTGTCGCATCCCGCTCCGCACCGCGCCCGGAAGGCGCAAGACCTGTCAGAGACCAGAGACCTACCGGTAGTTCACGAACTGCACGGCGAAGTCGAAGTCCTGGCCCTTCAGCAGCGCCTGCACGGCCTGCAGATCGTCCCGGCTCTTCGAGCTGACCCGCAGCTCATCGCCCTGGACCTGCGCCTTGACGCCCTTCGGACCCTCATCGCGAATGATCTTCGCCACCTTCTTGGCGTTCTCCTGGGAGATGCCTTCCTCGATCGTGGCGAAGATCTTGTACTCCTTGCCGGACAGTTGCGGCTCGCCCGCGTCCAGCGACTTCAGCGAGATGCCGCGCTTGATCAGCTTGGACTGGAAGATGTCGAGGATCGCCTTGACCCGCTCCTCGCCGTTCGCCTCCATCAGGATCTTCTCGCCGGACCAGGAGATCGAGGCGCCGGTGCCCTTGAAGTCGTAACGCTGCGAGATTTCCTTGGCGGCCTGGTTGAGGGCGTTGTCGACCTCCTGCCGCTCGACCTTCGAGACGATGTCGAAACTGGAGTCGGCCATGACGTGTGGCTCCTTGTATCGGGGGTGCTGGGAATCGGGATGCATACGGGCGGCTGCGGGCCTGCAGGCCCCGCGCCGCTGATCAAAGCCTAAGGGCTGTCCCGTAATCCCCAGCGGGCGCGCGACGACAGCTACTTCCAAGCTCTCGGCTGCGCTAGAGCAGGGGAGGCCCCATCCTCGCTGCATTGTCGGAACATCCGAATACATCCAGTATGGGATGTCCCTCCGCCCTGCGATGCACCCCATCTGACGCCGCGCGCTGATCCACCACGGATCACGGGACAGCCCCTGGCCACCCATGTCCGATCGGGCCGCTGATCAATCCAGTGGCGTAGCACCCCCGGGCATCGGGTATCGTTTACGTCGTTGCCACGGAGCGCCGCCGAAAAGCGGTTCTCACGGCAGCAATCCCTGGCGGTGTGCCCGAGTGGCCAAAGGGAGCAGACTGTAAATCTGCCGGCTCAGCCTACCCAGGTTCGAACCCTGGCGCCGCCACATGGTAAGGCCCCTGTCTCAGGACAGGGGCCTTCTTTGTTTCTGTTGCGAGGGTCGTGAACATGGAACCTGTGCTGGTCAGCGCCTGTCTGCGCGGTGTCACCTGCCGCTTCGACGGCCGCGGCAAGGCCTCTGCCGCAGTGGCCGAGGTCATCGCAGACCGCCGCCCCGTCGCCTTCTGCCCCGAGGTCGCCGCCGGACTCCCCACCCCGCGTCGCCCCGCCGAGATCGTCGGCGGCGACGGCCATGACGTGCTGGACGGTCGCGCCCGCGTCGTCGACGACACCGGGCGCGACGTGACGGAGGAGTTCGTGGACGGCGCCCGGCGGGCACTGGAGGCCGCGCGCAGGGCCGGGTGCACCGAGGCGCTGCTGATGGCTCGCAGCCCTTCCTGCGGGCGCGGCACGGTCTATGACGGTACGTTCACGGGCGAGCTCCGCGAGGGCGACGGCGTCACTGCCGCCCTGCTGGAACGCCACGGCATCACGGTCCGCCAGGCGCCGGGCGGCTGAACCGAGGGCGGCTGAACCGAGGGCGGCGGGCCGTCGGCCGAGACCGGGCGTGCAGTCGTCAGAAGGCCGGATCAACGGCTCGGAACAACGGTGCCCGGATCAACGGCCCGGACAACGGCTCAGTTTCCCGCCACGTCCTTCACGGCGACCGCCACCGGCATGTTCCCCGAGATGATTTCCAGGGTCAGCCCCGCCGTCGCCGGGGTCTCCAGCAGCTCCAGCAGCGCCGCCGCCACATCGTCGCGTGGCACCGGTCCGCGGCCGACCGACGCGGTCAGGAGGACCCTCCCGGTGCCCGCGTCGTTCGTCAGCATTCCGGGGCGCAGGATCGTCCAGTCGAGTGCGGTCCTGGAGCGCACGTACGCGTCTGCGGCGCCCTTCGCCCGCAGGTAGGCGTCGAAGACCTTGTCGCCCGGGTGGTCGGGGTCGGCGCCCATCGACGAGACCACTACGTAACGTCGTACGCCCGCCCGTTCCGCCGCGTCCGCGAACAGCACCGCCGCGCCGCGGTCCACCGTCTCCTTGCGTTCCGAGCCGCTGTTCGGGCCCGCACCTGCCGCGAAGACCGCCGCGTCGGCGCCGCGCAGCACCTCTGCGACCTGCTCCACGGTGGCCGATTCGAGATCCAGGACGACCGGCTCGGCGCCTGCCGCCCGGAGGTCCTCGCTCTGTTCCGGATTACGGATGACACCTACGGCTTCATATCCGCTCGCGGTGAGCAGCCGCTCCAGCCGCAGCGCGATCTGGCCATGTCCACCTGCGATGACAATGCGCATGGTCACGACCGTACGCCGCAGTGGGCCGCCGCGCTCAGGGCCCGCCGCAGGGGCCGGAATCCGGTCGGCTCTGGCGGGGCAGGCCGAGGGCGACGACGGTCTCCGAGTCGCAGTACTCGCGCACCGCACTCGTCCGCGTCACGACCCGGCCGCGATGCACCACGACCCGGCTGTAGGCGAGCGACAGCACGCCGGAGAGTTGCTTACCGCGTACGGCGAGCAACTCGGCCGGGAAGCCGGCTTCGACCCTGACCTCGGGCAGCCCCATTGCCTTCCTCGCGACCGAGGAGACCGCCTCGTATGCCTCGTCGGCCCGCATCCCACTCTGTGAGGCCAGGAGGTAGGCGGCCTCCAGCGGATCCCCGCGTCCCACCGGGTTCGCGATGTCCCGCAGCGCTCCGCTGCCCGCCGCGACCCGTACTCCGGCCGCACGCAGCAGCCGGACGGGGGCGGTGCCCCGGCCTTCCGCCCCGCAGCAGCCGCCCTGGGGGAGGCAGATCACCGTCACCCCGGCCGCGGCGAGCTGGTCGGCCGCACGCCCTGCGGCCTGAGCGGGAAGCCGGGAGAGGCCGGCACATGGACCGATGGAGACACCGGGCCGCAGCCCGCCTGCCATGGCGGCCAATCGGCCGAGCCGGGCCGGATCGGCACCGTCCGTGTGCAGATCGACGGGGCAGCCCTGTTCGGCGGCGATCTCCAGGACGGCTTCTGCGTACCCCGCCGGATCCGGATCGAGGTCGGGGCAGCCGCCGACCGCGCCGGCACCCAGCTTCACGGCGTCGCGCAGCATGGCCAGGTTGTCTGCGCCCGCGACGCCGGTGAGCAGGCGGGGTACGGCGACGGAGGTCAGTTCGGCGAGTCCGCGCAGTGTGCGGCTTGCCTGCAGTACGGCTTCGAGGGAGGTGAGGCCCTGGACGTCCCCGATCCGTACGTGCGCGCGCAGTGCGGTGGCGCCGTGGCCGAGCTGCAGCAGGGCGGCCTCGGTGGCGCGGCGCTGGATGTCCTCCGGGCGGTTCGACACCGGTCCCGGACTGTCGGGACCTGCACCGTGGGCGGTGAGCGCGCTGTCGCTGTGGGCGTGGGGTTCGGCGGGGGCGGGGAGCAGCAGATAGCCGCGCAGGTCCACCCGTGGACCTGGTGCGGTCAGGCTGCCCGCGGTGCCGACAGCCTCGATGCGGCTGCCACCGAGCCGTACGTCCACGATGCGGCCGTCGGTGAGACGGGCGCCGCAGAGCACCAGGGTGCCGGTCTCGGCAGTGGCGGCGGTGTCGGGGCTGCTGGTTGCATCGGCCGCTTCGGCGGCGTCGTCGTCCGGCTGCCACGGCTGGCTGTCGGGCATCGCGCTCCTGGGAAGGGGTACAAGATCACGCAGGGTGAGTCGAGCCTAGGGGCGTGTTCGGTCCGGTTCGAGGAGGAGCGGAATAGTCGTACCGGTGTGGCCCTGAGGGGTGCCCGGGGCACGCGTGTACGGATGGGGCCGCGGTGGCCGAGGCGCTGTTCAAGCGGCTGGTGAGCGGGCCGGAAGACCGCCCGTCAAGGGATCGGCGGGGCCTCGATCAAGGTCGCAGGTCGGGGTTCGAAAAGGATTTGGGTGATCGGCGACCTACCGTGTAGTGTCTTCATCGCTCGCCCCAATAGCTCAGTCGGTAGAGCGTCTCCATGGTAAGGAGAAGGTCTGCGGTTCGATTCCGCATTGGGGCTCTGGTGATCGGGAAACCCCGCTTCGGCGGGGGACTGATTATCAAAGCGGTGTAGCTCAGTCGGTAGAGCAAGCGGCTCATAATCGCTGTGTCACCGGTTCAAGTCCGGTCACCGCTACTTACGGTAGCCGATTGTGGGGTCGGTCCTTCGATCGGCTACTCTTTCTTGCGTTCATCCGTTCATCCGTCCGTCCAAGGAGCACTCACGTGGCTGCCACCGACGTCCGCCCGAAGATCACGCTGGCCTGCGTGGAGTGCAAGGAGCGGAACTACATCACCAAGAAGAACCGGCGTAACAACCCGGACCGTCTTGAGATGAAGAAGCACTGCCCGCGCTGCAACTCGCACACCGCGCACCGCGAAACGCGCTGAATCAGGCTCGTACACGAGGCCGTCCCCGCTGGGGGCGGCCTCGTGTCGTTGTATGGGGGCTGTCCTTCGGCCTTTTCATCTTTCATAGGAGGTAGCGAGCTCATGGCGCTCGACCAGTCCTTCGTGGGGCGGATCTATCCGCCCACCCCGCCGTATGAGGTCGGCCGGGAGAAGATTCGCGAGTTCGCCGAGGCGGTGGGTGACACGAATCCGGTGTACGTCGACCCCGAGGCCGCCAAGGCGCTCGGCCACAGCGATGTGATCGCGCCGCCGACGTTCGTCTTCTCGATCACCTTCAAGGCCGCGGGGCAGGTGGTGCAGGACCCGCAGTTGGGCCTGGACTACAGCCGCGTGGTGCACGGTGACCAGAAGTTCAGCTATGTGCGCCCCGTGCGTGCGGGGGACCGGCTGACAGTCACCTCGACGATCGAGGGCATCAAGTCCCTGGCGGGCAACGACATCCTGGACATCCGTGGTGAGGTCCACGACGAATCCGGTGAGCACGTCGTGACCGCGTGGACGAAGCTGGTGGCGCGCGCCGCCGAGGAGGCGTGATGACGGCGAAGGTTGCTTACGAGTCGGTCGAGGTCGGTACGGAACTGCCGGCTCAGTCCTTCCCGGTGACCCGGGCGACGCTGGTGCAGTACGCGGGCGCTTCCGGCGACTTCAACCCGATCCACTGGAACGAGAAGTTTGCCCGCGAGGTCGGACTGCCTGATGTGATCGCGCACGGCATGTTCACCATGGCCGAGGCGATCCGGGTCGTCACGGACTGGGCCGGCGATCCGGGCGCTGTTGTCGAGTACGGGGTGCGGTTCACCAAACCGGTCGTCGTGCCCAACGACGACGAGGGCGCCTTGATCGAGGTCAGCGCCAAGGTGGCCGCCCTGCTGGGCGACAGGCGGGTGCGGGTGGACCTGACGGTCATGAGTGAGGGCAAGAAGGTGCTGGGCATGTCCCGCGCGGTGGTGCAGCTCGGCTGAGACCGTTCCGTGGCCCCGCCCGAGCGGTGGGGCCACGGACCGTACTCTTGTCCCCGTGCAAGAACTCCACGACGCCCCCCTCGCCCCCCTGACCACCTTCCGGCTCGGCGGTCCCGCCGCCCGCCTCCTCACGGCGACGACCGACACCGAGGTGATCGAAGCGGTGAGCGAGGCCGACGAGAGCGGCACCCCGCTCCTCGTCATCGGCGGCGGTAGCAACCTGGTCATCGGCGACAAGGGCTTCGACGGCACCGCCCTGCGCATCGCGACCAAGGGCTTCGCCCTGGACGGTACGACGCTGGAACTGGCCGCGGGGGAGATCTGGACGGACGCCGTCGCCCGCACCGTCGAGGCCGGTCTGGCGGGCATCGAGTGCCTGGCCGGAATTCCGGGCTCCGCAGGCGCGACACCGATCCAGAACGTCGGCGCCTACGGCCAGGAGGTGTCCTCCACCATCACGGAGGTCGTCGCCTATGACCGGTACACCCGCGAAACGGTCACCATCCCAAACGCTGAGTGCGCGTTCTCATACCGGCACAGTCGTTTCAAGGCAGAACCCGACCGCTTCGTGGTGCTGCGTGTCCGCTTCGAGCTGGAAGAGGCGGGCGGTCTGTCCGCCCCGCTGAAGTACCCCGAGACGGCCCGTGCCATGGGTGTCGAACAGGGCGAGCGCGTGCCCGCCGCGGCCGCCAGCGAAACGGTGCTCAGGCTCCGCGCCGGCAAGGGCATGGTGCTGGACCCCGAGGACCACGACTCCTGGTCGGCCGGCTCCTTCTTCACCAACCCGATCCTGGAGGAGGCGGAGTACGAGGCGTTCCTCGCCCGCGTCAAGGACCGGCTCGGCCCCGAGGCGACACCCCCCGCCTTCCCCGCAGGCCAAGGACGCACCAAGACCTCTGCGGCCTGGCTCATCGACAAGGCCGGTTTCACCAAGGGATACGGCACGGGACCGGCCCGTATCTCCACCAAGCACACTCTCGCGCTCACCAACCGCGGCGACGCGACCACCGAGGACCTCCTCGCGCTCGCCCGTGAGGTCGTCGCCGGGGTCCACGAGGCATTCGGCGTCACGCTCGTCAACGAACCCGTGACGGTCGGCGTGAGCCTGTAGCAGGCGCGCCGCTCAGTTACGCCGCTCACTATTTCCCCCGAGGTCGTTAGCTCGTCGGCTTCGAGAGCCACCCGTCGATGCCGGCCAGGAGCTCCGTCCGTACCGCCGCCGGCGCTGCGGAGCCCCGTACCGACTGCCTGGCCAGTTCCGCCAGCTCCTCGTCCGTGAACGCGTGGTGGCTCCGTACGAGGTCGTACTGGGCCGCCAGCCGGGAGCCGAAGAGCAGCGGATCGTCCGCACCCAGCGCCATCGGCACCCCGGCGTCGAACAGTTTGCGCAGGGGTACATCGGCGGGCTTCTCGTAGACGCCCAACGCCACGTTCGACGCCGGGCACACCTCGCAGGTCACCCCGCGCTCCGCCATCCTGCGCAGCAGCCGGGGGTCCTCGGCGGCCCGTACGCCGTGCCCGATCCGGGCCGCGTCCAGATCGTCCAGACAATCCCGCACGCTCGAAGGGCCGGCCAGCTCGCCGCCGTGCGGGGCCGCCAGCAGACCGCCGTCGCGGGCGATGGCGAAGGCCCGGTCGAAATCCCGGGCCATCCCGCGGCGCTCGTCGTTGGAGAGCCCGAATCCGACGACGCCCCGGTCCACGTACCGCACCGCGAGCCGGGCCAGCGTTCGGGCGTCCAGCGGATGCTTCGTCCGGTTCGCCGCGATCACTACCCGGATCGGCAGACCGGTCTCGCGCGACGCGCTGTCCACCGCGTCCAGGATGATCTCGATCGCCGGGATCAGCCCGCCGAGCAGCGGGGCGTACGACGTGGGATCGACCTGGATCTCCAGCCAGCCGGAGCCGTCCGCGACGTCCTCCTGGGCCGTCTCGCGCACGAGCCGCTGGATGTCCTCGGGGGCCCTCAGACAGGACCGGGCGATGTCGTAGAGCCGCTGGAAGCGGAACCATCCGCGCTCGTCCGTGGCCCGCAGCCTGGGCGGCTCGCCGCCGGTCAGGGCCTCCGGCAGATGCACGCCGTACTTGTCGGCGAGTTCGAGCAGAGTCGTGGGCCGCATCGACCCGGTGAAATGCAGGTGCAGGTGGGCCTTGGGCAACAGCCGTACATCACGCTCCATCCCAAGATCCTGCCGCACACGTGGGGTCGAGTGGTAGCCGCTTTCCCCATCGGGTTGACGCCCGAACGCGGAAGCGACCCCCGGCTGGAGCCGGGGGTCGCTTCCGAAGGTGTGGGACGCGCTACGCCTTGGCCTCGGCCAGCAGCTTCTGGAGTCGTGAGACGCCCTCGACGAGGTCGTCGTCGCCCAGGGCGTACGAGAGCCGCAGGTAGCCCGGCGTGCCGAAGGCCTCGCCCGGTACGACCGCGACTTCGGCCTCGTCCAGGATGAGTGCCGCCAGCTCGACCGTGGTGGCCGGGCGCTTGCCGCGGATCTCCTTGCCGAGCAGCTCCTTCACCGAGGGGTACGCGTAGAACGCGCCCTCGGGCTCCGGGCACAGCACACCGTCGATCTCGTTGAGCATCCGGACGATGGTCTGCCGGCGCCGGTCGAAGGCGGTGCGCATCTCGGCGACCGCGTCCAGGTTCCCGGAAACGGCGGCCAGCGCTGCGACCTGGGCGACGTTGGAGACGTTGGACGTGGCGTGCGACTGCAGGTTGGTCGCGGCCTTGACGACGTCCTTCGGGCCGACGATCCAGCCCACCCGCCAGCCGGTCATCGCGTATGTCTTGGCGACACCGTTGACCACGATGCACTTGTCACGCAGCTCGGGCACGATCGCCGGCAGCGAGGTGAATTTCGCGTCGCCGTACACCAGGTGCTCGTAGATCTCGTCGGTGAGCACCCACAGGCCGTGCTCCACGGCCCAGCGGCCGATCGCCTCGGCCTGGGCCTCGCCGTACACGGCGCCGGTCGGGTTCGACGGGGAGACGAACAGGACCACCTTCGTGCGCTCCGTGCGTGCCGCCTCCAGCTGCTCGACGGAGACCCGGTAGCCGGTGGTCTCGTCGGCCACGACCTCCACCGGGACGCCGCCAGCCAGCCGGATCGACTCGGGGTAGGTGGTCCAGTACGGAGCCGGGACGATGACCTCGTCGCCCGGGTCGAGGATCGCGGCGAACGCCTCGTAGATGGCCTGCTTGCCACCGTTGGTCACCAGGATCTGGGCGGGGTCGACCTCGTAGCCGGAGTCGCGCAGCGTCTTCTCCGCAATGGCGGCCTTGAGCTCCGGGAGCCCTCCCGCCGGGGTGTAGCGGTGGTACTTCGGGTTGCGGCAGGCCTCGACCGCGGCCTCGACGATGTAGCCGGGGGTCGGGAAGTCGGGCTCACCGGCACCGAAGCCGATCACCGGACGGCCGGCGGCCTTGAGGGCCTTGGCCTTGGCGTCGACGGCGAGGGTGGCGGACTCGGAGATCGCACCGATCCGGGCGGAGACCCGGCGCTCGGAGGGAGAAGTTGCAGCGCTCATGGCCCCATGGTCCCAGACCGCGATCCCTGTCGGCGCAGGGGTTTCAGGGACCGGACAGGACTCGGACAGCATGCGGACAACATGCGACCAGGAGTTGTCGGGAGCTATCTGTTCGACGCCGGGCCGTTGAACACGTACACTCACCTGTCGTTGGCCTTCACCAGCCGCACCGTTCCTGCACCCGGAACATCGGGGAAGTGCGGTAGGTTGGTGGAAACCACAAAGGGTCGTAGCTCAATTGGTAGAGCACTGGTCTCCAAAACCAGCGGTTGGGGGTTCAAGTCCCTCCGGCCCTGCTACACACTCCTTCGCCAGGATGTGTGCGCATGTACGTACTTCAATGCACCGCCGTGCGGCTCCACCGGGCGCGGCACGGCCATGACCCGGAATCAGGTGAGTAGCGTGACGGACGCCGTGGGCTCCATCGACATGCCTGATGCTGAGGATGAAGTGCCCGAGTCGAAGAAGAAGACTCGGAAGGGCGGCAAGCGCGGAAAGAAGGGCCCTCTGGGCCGCCTCGCGCTGTTCTACCGCCAGATCGTCGCCGAGTTGCGCAAGGTTGTCTGGCCGACTCGAAATCAGCTGACGACGTACACCACAGTGGTGATCGTCTTCGTCGTCGTCATGATCGGTCTGGTGACCGTGATTGACTTCGGATTCCAGCGGGTCGTCAAGTACGTCTTCGGCTGATCCCGCGGAGGGCGCCTCATGGGCGCCCCTTTCGCATGTTCCACCCATATGTATCCAGGAAGAAGCAGCCACCGTGTCTGACCCGAACCTGAACGATGCCGTTGAGCCGACGGCGGGCGCCTTCGAGTCCGCCGAGGACGAGCTCGGCGCCGTCGAGGCGGCGGACGCCGAGGAGCCGGACCAGGCTGAAGCTGCCGACGCCGCCGCAGGTGAGCCCGCCGAGCAGGCGGCCCTGCACACCGACGACGACGAGGCCGCGGAGGCCGACGAGCAAGCCGGGGAAGAGGGCGAGCCGGCCGCCCCCGTCGACGCCGTCACAGCCCTGCGCGAGGAACTGCGCGGCCTTCCCGGCGAGTGGTACGTCATCCACACGTACGCCGGCTACGAGAAGCGCGTGAAGGCCAACCTGGAGCAGCGTGCCGTCTCGCTCAACGTCGAGGACTTCATCTACCAGGCCGAAGTGCCCGAGGAAGAGATCGTCCAGATCAAGAACGGCGAGCGTAAGAATGTCCGCCAGAACAAGCTCCCGGGCTATGTCCTGGTGCGCATGGACCTGACGAACGAGTCCTGGGGCGTCGTCCGTAACACCCCCGGTGTCACCGGCTTCGTGGGCAACGCCTACGACCCGTACCCGCTGACCCTGGACGAGATCGTCAAGATGCTGGCCCCGGAGGCCGAGGAGAAGGCAGCCCGCGAGGCCGCCGAGGCCGAGGGCAAGCCGGCTCCGGCCCGCAAGGTCGAGGTGCAGGTGCTCGACTTCGAGGTGGGTGACTCGGTAACCGTCACCGACGGCCCGTTCGCGACGCTGCAGGCGACGATCAACGAGATCAA
Organism: Streptomyces sp. NPDC001832; assembly: GCF_040297265.1. NCBI lineage: Bacteria > Bacillati > Actinomycetota > Actinomycetes > Kitasatosporales > Streptomycetaceae > Streptomyces > Streptomyces sp. NPDC001832. The sequence goes on along the minus strand of NZ_JBEOYU010000008.1, from coordinate 164,721 downwards.
CGCCGACTCGAAGAAGGTCAAGGGTCTCGTCGAGATCTTCGGCCGCGAGACCCCGGTCGAGCTCAGCTTCGACCAGATCCAGAAGAACTAGTGCCGCAACCGGCAAGGTCTGCTCGTTCGCGCAAACCTTGCCGGTCGCGAAACCAGCGGCTTTCCGCCACATTCTGGACACACGCCTACCCAGCAGGTCAGACCGGCTTCGCAGCCTGGCTGACCTGCTGGGTTTTTGGTCGCGCAGCTATACCCGTTATCGTTGCGCGGTATGCCTCCATCCGGATGACCGGACGGCGGCGAAAAACTCTCACTAGGACCCGGAGAGAGCAATGCCTCCCAAGAAGAAGAAGGTCACGGGGCTTATCAAGCTCCAGATCAACGCCGGCGCGGCCAACCCGGCCCCGCCGGTCGGCCCCGCGCTCGGCCAGCACGGCGTCAACATCATGGAATTCTGCAAGGCCTACAACGCCGCGACCGAGTCGCAGCGTGGCATGGTCGTGCCGGTGGAGATCACGGTCTACGAAGACCGTTCCTTCACCTTCGTCACCAAGACTCCGCCGGCCGCGAAGCTGATCCTCAAGGCCGCGGGCGTGGAGAAGGGCTCCGGCGAGCCGCACAAGACCAAGGTCGCCAAGCTGACGGCTGCCCAGGTCCGTGAGATCGCCACGACGAAGCTCCCCGACCTGAACGCCAACGACCTCGACGCCGCATCGAAGATCATCGCTGGCACCGCCCGTTCCATGGGCGTCACGGTCGAAGGCTGATTCAGCCCCTCACGTCCTCAGTGGTAGGGCCAAGCGCTGGCCCGCACCACGACTCCACACCCTGAAACCACAGGAGTAGAAGTGAAGCGCAGCAAGAACCTCCGCGCTGCGGACGCCAAGATCGACCGGGAGCGCGTCTACGCCCCGCTCGAGGCCGTCCGTCTCGCCAAGGAGACCGCGACCACCAAGTTCGACGGTACCGTCGAGGTCGCCTTCCGCCTGGGTGTCGACCCGCGCAAGGCAGACCAGATGGTCCGTGGCACCGTGAACCTCCCGCACGGCACCGGCAAGACCGCCCGGGTCCTGGTCTTCGCGACCGGTGACCGTGCTGCGGCCGCGGAAGCCGCGGGCGCCGACATCGTCGGCGCCGACGAGCTCATCGACGAGGTGGCGAAGGGCCGTCTGGACTTCGACGCCGTCGTCGCCACCCCGGACCTCATGGGCAAGGTCGGCCGCCTCGGCCGGGTGCTCGGTCCGCGTGGTCTGATGCCGAACCCGAAGACCGGCACCGTCACCCCCGATGTCGCCAAGGCTGTCAACGACATCAAGGGCGGCAAGATCGAGTTCCGCGTCGACAAGCACTCGAACCTGCACTTCATCATCGGCAAGGTCTCCTTCGACGAGACGAAGCTGGTCGAGAACTACGCCGCGGCGCTGGAGGAAGTCCTCCGTCTGAAGCCGTCCGCCGCCAAGGGCCGCTACATCAAGAAGGCCGCACTGGCCACCACGATGGGCCCCGGCATCCCGCTGGACGCCAACCGCACCCGTAACCTCCTCGTCGAGGAGGACCCGGCCGCCGTCTGAGCCTGAGCGCTCGGCAGCAAGCCGCGTCACATGTGACATGGACGGGCCCCGCAACCTTTCGAGGTGCGGGGCCCGTCCTCGTACATGAGGGGGCGGATTTGCTGCACGCGACCCCGGTCGCGTACTCTCCTGCAGAAGCCAAAGACCGCTGGTCGTTGCTGGGCTCTCGCAAGAGGGAACAGCGACCGAAGGATCCGTTGAGTACGGGCGACCTGCGCAGGTGACTGTGGAAAGCTCCCGGATTTTTTCCGGTCGAGCTACGCCCTGGCACCTGTGCCGGGGCGTTTCGTCTTTCCCGGCCCCTTCTGAGCGGTCCTCATCACCCGGAAGGAGGCCGACGCTCATGGCAAGGCCCGACAAGGCTGCCGCGGTAGCCGAGCTCGCGGACCAGTTCCGCAGCTCGAACGCCGCCGTGCTGACCGAGTACCGGGGTCTCACCGTGGCGCAGCTCAAGACGCTGCGTCGTTCGCTCGGTGAGAACGCCCAGTACGCCGTGGTGAAGAACACGCTGACCAAGATTGCGGCCAACGAGGCCGGGATCACTTCGCTGGACGACCAGTTCACTGGTCCGACGGCGGTTGCCTTCATCACCGGTGACCCGGTGGAGTCGGCGAAGGGTCTTCGTGACTTCGCCAAGGAGAACCCGAACCTGATCATCAAGGGCGGTGTCCTTGATGGCAAGGCGCTGTCCGCCGATGAGATCAAGAAGCTTGCGGACCTCGAGTCCCGCGAGGTTCTGCTCAGCAAGCTGGCCGGTGCCTTCAAGGGCAAGCAGTCTCAGGCTGCTCAGCTCTTCCAGGCGCTGCCGTCGAAGTTCGTCCGCACCGCGGAAGCGCTTCGCGTCAAGCTCGCCGAGCAGGGCGGTGCCGAGTAATTCGGCTCGCGCATTGATCGCCGCCCGCCAGGGCGACGGTCGCAGCGGGCCGAACGTACGCCCGCCTACATGTACATCCGGCACCAGCCGAATTAGTGGAAGGACGCCATCATGGCGAAGCTGTCCCAGGACGACCTGCTCGCGCAGTTCGAAGAGATGACCCTCATCGAGCTCTCCGAGTTCGTGAAGGCCTTCGAGGAGAAGTTCGACGTCACCGCCGCCGCGGCCGTCGCCGTCGCCGGCCCGGCCGGCCCGGGTGCCGTTGTCGAGGCCGTCGAGGAGAAGGACGAGTTCGACGTCATCCTCACCGGCGCCGGCGAGAAGAAGATCCAGGTCATCAAGGTTGTGCGTGAGCTGACCTCGCTGGGTCTGAAGGAGGCCAAGGACCTCGTCGACGGCACCCCGAAGCCGGTCCTCGAGAAGGTCGCGAAGGAGGCCGCCGACAAGGCTGCCGAGTCCCTCAAGGCCGCCGGCGCTTCCGTCGAGGTCAAGTGACTCAGGGAGTCTGCTGACTCCTTCTGACTGCCTGTGCCGCACGGCACGGACGTCAAAACGCGAAGGGCGATCACCCATCCGGGTGGTCGCCCTTCGGCGTACCCGCGGCGGCTGCCTTGCTCTTCTGGCGGCGACGAGTATGGTGATCTTCGCTGTTGCCTCTCGGGGGCGGTCGGCCGACGCCGGGAGGCGGTCGGGTGAGGACCTCGGGGCTCCGTCCTGGCAAGGGGGCCTTGACGAACCGCACGCGGGGCGCAATTCTCAGGACGCGTCGTCACATCGATCCGAATCCGAGGCATGGATCGTGGGCGAAGAGGGCAGTAAACAAGAGCGCACCACGCGCAAGGGCTAGTCATAGGTGTTGAGAACAGCTGTTGAGAGCAACGAGGGTCTCTGAGAACCCCCACTGGACATCAGTGTGCCGTTTGGCTACACTGACCCTTTGCGCTGCCTGTTAGCTGCCTCCTGCCCGTCACCAGGGGCATGCCCACGCTTGAGCACCGATGACCGAACGTCTCTGACCTGGGATTTCTGTCTCCGTGTACAACTTGGGACCGGTACGCGCGTAGTGAGTCCGAGCCCTCGGAAGGACCCCCTCTTGGCCGCCTCGCGCAACGCCTCGAATACGAACAACGGTGCCAGCACCGCCCCGCTGCGCATCTCCTTTGCAAAGATCAGGGAGCCCCTCGAGGTTCCGAACCTTCTTGCGCTGCAAACCGAGAGCTTCGACTGGCTGCTCGGCAATGACGCGTGGAAGGCTCGTGTCGAGACGGCTCTCGAAAGCGGACAGAACGTCCCCACCAAGTCCGGTCTGGAGGAGATCTTCGAGGAGATCTCCCCGATCGAGGACTTCTCCGGGTCGATGTCCTTGACGTTCCGCGACCACCGCTTCGAGCCTCCGAAGAACTCGATCGACGAGTGCAAGGAGCGCGACTTCACGTACGCCGCCCCGCTCTTCGTCACCGCCGAGTTCACCAACAACGAGACCGGCGAGATCAAGTCCCAGACGGTCTTCATGGGCGACTTCCCGCTCATGACCAACAAGGGCACCTTCGTCATCAACGGCACCGAGCGTGTCGTGGTGTCGCAGCTGGTCCGTTCGCCGGGTGTCTACTTCGACTCCTCCATCGACAAGACGTCCGACAAGGACATCTTCTCCGCCAAGGTGATCCCGTCCCGGGGTGCCTGGCTGGAGATGGAGATCGACAAGCGTGACATGGTCGGTGTGCGCATCGACCGCAAGCGCAAGCAGTCCGTCACCGTCCTGCTCAAGGCTCTCGGTTGGACGACCGAGCAGATCCTGGAGGAGTTCGGCGAGTACGAGTCGATGCGCGCCACCCTGGAGAAGGACCACACCCAGGGCCAGGACGACGCGCTGCTCGACATCTACCGCAAGCTGCGTCCGGGCGAGCCCCCCACCCGCGAGGCCGCGCAGACGCTGCTGGAGAACCTCTACTTCAACCCGAAGCGCTACGACCTGGCGAAGGTCGGCCGCTACAAGGTGAACAAGAAGCTCGGCGCGGACGAGCCGCTGGACGCCGGCGTGCTCACCACCGACGACATCATCGCCACCATCAAGTACCTGGTGAGGCTGCACGCCGGTGAGACCGAGACGGTCGCCGAGTCCGGCCGCTCGATCATGGTCGAGACCGACGACATCGACCACTTCGGCAACCGTCGTATCCGTAACGTCGGCGAGCTGATCCAGAACCAGGTCCGTACGGGTCTCGCCCGTATGGAGCGCGTCGTGCGCGAGCGCATGACCACCCAGGACGTCGAGGCGATCACGCCGCAGACCCTGATCAACATCCGGCCGGTCGTCGCCTCCATCAAGGAGTTCTTCGGCACCAGCCAGCTGTCCCAGTTCATGGACCAGAACAACCCGCTGTCGGGCCTGACGCACAAGCGCCGTCTTAACGCCCTCGGCCCGGGTGGTCTCTCCCGTGAGCGGGCCGGCTTCGAGGTTCGAGACGTGCACCCGTCTCACTACGGTCGTATGTGCCCGATCGAGACGCCCGAAGGCCCGAACATCGGTCTGATCGGTTCGCTGGCTTCGTACGGCCGCATCAACGCGTTCGGCTTCATCGAGACGCCGTACCGCAAGGTCGTCGACGGCCAGGTCACCGACGAGGTCGACTACATCACGGCCGACGAGGAGGACCGGTACGTCATCGCCCAGGCGAACGCGACACTCTCCGACGAGCTGCGCTTCACCGAGCCCCGCGTCCTGGTCCGCCGTCGTGGCGGAGAGGTCGACTACGTGCCCGGCGCCGAAGTCGACTACATGGACGTCTCGCCGCGCCAGATGGTGTCCGTCGCCACCGCGATGATCCCCTTCCTGGAGCACGACGACGCCAACCGTGCCCTCATGGGCGCGAACATGATGCGTCAGGCGGTGCCGCTGATCAAGTCGGAGGCCCCGCTCGTCGGCACCGGCATGGAGTACCGCTGCGCCACCGACGCCGGTGACGTGCTCAAGGCCGAGAAGGACGGTGTGGTCCAGGAGGTCTCCGCGGACTACATCACCGTGACCAACGACGACGGTACGTACACCACGTACCGCATCGCCAAGTTCATGCGCTCCAACCAGGGCACCTCGGTCAACCAGAAGGTCGTCGTCTCCGAGGGCGACCGGGTCTTCGCCGACCAGGTCCTCGCCGACGGTCCGGCCACCGAGAACGGTGAGATGGCCCTCGGCAAGAACCTGCTCGTGGCGTTCATGCCGTGGGAGGGTCACAACTACGAGGACGCGATCATCCTGTCGCAGCGCCTCGTGCAGGACGACGTCCTCTCCTCGATCCACATCGAGGAGCACGAGGTCGACGCCCGTGACACCAAGCTCGGCCCGGAGGAGATCACCCGGGACATCCCGAACGTCTCCGAGGAGGTCCTCGCCGACCTCGACGAGCGCGGCATCATCCGTATCGGTGCCGAGGTCGTCGCCGGCGACATCCTCGTCGGCAAGGTCACACCCAAGGGTGAGACCGAGCTGACCCCCGAGGAGCGCCTGCTCCGCGCGATCTTCGGTGAGAAGGCGCGCGAGGTGCGTGACACCTCGCTGAAGGTGCCGCACGGTGAGATCGGCAAGGTCATCGGCGTCCGCGTCTTCGACCGCGAAGAGGGCGACGAGCTGCCGCCGGGCGTGAACCAGCTGGTCCGCGTCTACGTCGCGCAGAAGCGCAAGATCACCGACGGTGACAAGCTCGCCGGCCGTCACGGCAACAAGGGCGTCATCTCGAAGATCCTCCCGATCGAGGACATGCCGTTCCTGGAGGACGGCACCCCGGTCGACATCATCCTCAACCCGCTGGGTGTCCCGTCCCGAATGAACCCGGGACAGGTCCTGGAGATCCACCTCGGCTGGCTCGCCAGCCGCGGCTGGGACGTCTCCGGCCTCGGTGACGAGTGGGCCAAGCGCCTGCAGTCCATCGGCGCCGACCAGGTCGCCCCCGGCACCAACGTCGCCACCCCCGTCTTCGACGGTGCGCGCGAGGACGAGATCTCCGGTCTCTTCGAGGCCACGATCCCGAACCGCGACGGCGACCGCCTGGTGCAGCCCTCCGGCAAGGCCCAGCTGTTCGACGGCCGCTCCGGTGAGCCGTTCCCGGACCCGGTCTCGGTCGGGTACATGTACATCCTCAAGCTGCACCACCTCGTCGACGACAAGCTGCACGCTCGTTCGACGGGCCCGTACTCCATGATCACCCAGCAGCCGCTGGGTGGTAAGGCCCAGTTCGGTGGACAGCGCTTCGGTGAGATGGAGGTGTGGGCCCTTGAGGCTTACGGCGCCGCATACGCCCTCCAGGAACTGCTGACGATCAAGTCCGACGACGTGACCGGCCGCGTGAAGGTCTACGAGGCGATCGTCAAGGGCGAGAACATCCCCGAGCCCGGCATTCCCGAGTCCTTCAAGGTGCTCATCAAGGAAATGCAGTCGCTCTGCCTCAATGTGGAGGTGCTGTCCTCGGACGGCATGTCCATCGAGATGCGCGACACGGACGAGGACGTCTTCCGCGCGGCGGAGGAGCTCGGTATCGACCTGTCCCGGCGCGAGCCGAGCAGCGTCGAAGAGGTCTGACGGGTTGGCCGGCCGGATCCCAGTGATCCGGCCGGCTCTCCCCGGACCCGTTCAGACCATTGCTGAAGTGCCCCGATTTCTCGCGTGACGCGAGGGGGCTCGAACCCCCGAAAGAGGGATTGACGACAAGTGCTCGACGTCAACTTCTTCGACGAGCTGCGGATCGGCCTTGCCACCGCGGACGACATCCGGACCTGGTCCCACGGCGAAGTGAAGAAGCCGGAGACCATCAACTACCGCACGCTCAAGCCCGAAAAGGACGGACTCTTCTGCGAGAAGATCTTCGGTCCTACCCGGGACTGGGAGTGCTACTGCGGCAAGTACAAGCGTGTCCGCTTCAAGGGCATCATCTGTGAGCGCTGTGGCGTCGAGGTCACGCGCGCCAAGGTGCGCCGTGAGCGCATGGGCCACATCGAGCTTGCCGCTCCCGTCACCCACATCTGGTACTTCAAGGGCGTTCCGTCGCGCCTCGGCTACCTGCTGGACCTCGCGCCGAAGGACCTGGAAAAGGTCATCTACTTCGCCGCGTACATGATCACGTTCGTGGACGAGGAGCGCCGTACGCGCGACCTGCCGTCCCTGGAGGCGCACGTCTCCGTCGAGCGTCAGCAGATCGAGAACCGCCGCGACGCCGACCTGGAGGCCCGCGCCAAGAAGCTCGAGACCGACCTGGCCGAGCTGGAGGCCGAGGGCGCCAAGGCCGACGTGCGCCGCAAGGTGCGCGAAGGTGCCGAGCGCGAGATGAAGCAGCTGCGCGACCGTGCGCAGCGCGAGATCGACCGTCTCGACGAGGTGTGGAGCCGCTTCAAGAACCTCAAGGTCCAGGACCTGGAGGGCGACGAGCTCCTCTACCGCGAGCTGCGTGACCGCTTCGGCACGTACTTCGACGGCTGCATGGGTGCCGCTGCCCTGCAGAAGCGCCTGGAGTCGTTCGACCTCGACGAGGAGGCCGAGCGCCTTCGCGAGATCATCCGTACCGGCAAGGGCCAGAAGAAGACCCGTGCGCTCAAGCGCCTCAAGGTCGTCTCCGCGTTCCTGCAGACCAGCAACAAGCCCAAGGGCATGGTGCTCGACTGCGTGCCGGTCATCCCGCCGGACCTGCGTCCGATGGTGCAGCTGGACGGTGGCCGCTTCGCGACCTCCGACCTGAACGACCTGTACCGCCGTGTGATCAACCGCAACAACCGCCTCAAGCGTCTCCTCGACCTCGGCGCCCCCGAGATCATCGTGAACAACGAGAAGCGGATGCTGCAGGAGGCCGTCGACGCGCTGTTCGACAACGGCCGCCGCGGTCGCCCGGTCACCGGTCCCGGCAACCGCCCGCTCAAGTCCCTCAGCGACATGCTGAAGGGCAAGCAGGGCCGATTCCGTCAGAACCTTCTCGGTAAGCGTGTGGACTACTCCGCGCGTTCCGTGATCGTCGTCGGCCCGCAGCTCAAGCTGCACCAGTGCGGTCTGCCGAAGGCCATGGCGCTGGAGCTCTTCAAGCCGTTCGTGATGAAGCGCCTGGTCGATCTGAACCACGCGCAGAACATCAAGTCGGCCAAGCGCATGGTCGAGCGCGGCCGCACCGTGGTGTACGACGTCCTCGAAGAGGTCATCGCCGAGCACCCGGTGCTGCTGAACCGTGCACCGACCCTGCACCGCCTCGGCATTCAGGCCTTCGAGCCGCAGCTGGTCGAGGGCAAGGCCATTCAGATCCACCCGCTCGTCTGCACCGCGTTCAACGCGGACTTCGACGGTGACCAGATGGCCGTGCACCTGCCGCTCTCCGCGGAGGCACAGGCCGAGGCCCGCATCCTGATGCTGTCCTCGAACAACATCCTGAAGCCGGCCGACGGTCGTCCCGTCACCATGCCGACCCAGGACATGGTGCTGGGCCTGTTCTTCCTCACCACGGACGAGGAGGAGCGCAAGGTCGTCGGCCAGGGCCGTTCCTTCGGTTCCACGGCCGAGGCGATCATGGCCTTCGACGCCCGCGAGCTGTCGCTCCAGGCGAAGGTCGACATCCGCTTCCCGGTGGGCACCATCCCGCCGCGCGGCTGGGTGCCGCCGGTCGCCGAGGAGGGCGAGCAGGAGTACCAGCAGGGCGACACGTTCCGGCTGCGGACGACCCTGGGCCGTGCGCTCTTCAACGAGCTGCTGCCCGAGGACTACCCGTTCGTCGACTACTCGGTCGGCAAGAAGCAGCTCTCCGAGATCGTCAACGACCTCGCCGAGCGCTACCCCAAGGTCATCGTGGCGGCGACGCTCGACAACCTGAAGGCGGCGGGCTTCTACTGGGCGACCCGTTCCGGTGTCACCGTGGCCATCTCCGACGTCATCGTGCCGGAGGCGAAGAAGGCGATCGTCGCCGGCTACGAGGCGCAGGACGAGAAGGTCCAGAAGCAGTACGAGCGCGGTCTGATCACCAAGGACGAGCGCACACAGGAACTCATCGCGATCTGGACCAAGGCGACCAACGAGGTTGCCGAGGCGATGAACGCGAACTTCCCCAAGACGAACCCCATCTTCATGATGGTTGACTCGGGTGCCCGAGGAAACATGATGCAGATGCGGCAGATCGCCGGTATGCGTGGTCTGGTGTCGAACGCGAAGAACGAGACGATCCCGCGTCCGATCAAGGCCTCCTTCCGCGAGGGCCTGTCCGTGCTGGAGTACTTCATCGCCACGCACGGTGCCCGTAAGGGTCTGGCGGACACCGCCCTGCGTACCGCCGACTCGGGTTACCTGACCCGTCGTCTGGTGGACGTCTCGCAGGACGTGATCATTCGCGAGGAGGACTGCGGCACCGACCGCGGCCTCAAGCTGAAGATCGCCGTCAAGGGTGAGGACGGCGTGCTCCGCAAGACGGAGGACGTCGAGACCTCGGTCTACGCCCGCATGCTCGCCGAGGACGTCGTCGTCGACGGCAAGGTCATCGCGCCTGCCAACGTCGACCTCGGTGACGTCCTGATCGACGCCCTGGTGGGCGCCGGCGTCGAGGAGGTCAAGACCCGTTCGGTTCTGACCTGTGAGTCCGCGGTCGGCACCTGTGCCTTCTGCTACGGACGCTCGCTCGCCACCGGCAAGCTGGTCGACATCGGTGAGGCGGTCGGCATCATCGCCGCCCAGTCCATCGGTGAGCCCGGCACCCAGCTGACGATGCGTACTTTCCACACCGGTGGTGTGGCCGGTGACGACATCACCCAGGGTCTGCCCCGAGTCGTCGAGCTCTTCGAAGCCCGTACGCCCAAGGGTGTCGCCCCGATCTCGGAGGCGGCCGGCCGCGTCCGTATCGAGGAGACCGAGAAGACCAAGAAGCTCGTCGTCACCCCGGACGACGGCAGCGACGAGACGGCGTTCCCGATCTCGAAGCGCGCCCGTCTGCTGGTCGGCGAGGGCGACCACGTCGAGGTGGGCCAGAAGCTCACCGTGGGTGCCACCAACCCGCACGACGTGCTGCGGATCCTCGGTCAGCGCGCGGTCCAGGTCCACCTGGTCGGCGAGGTCCAGAAGGTCTACAACTCGCAGGGTGTGTCGATCCACGACAAGCACATCGAGATCATCATCCGGCAGATGCTGCGCCGTGTGACGATCATCGAGTCCGGTGACGCGGAGCTGCTGCCGGGCGAGCTCGTCGAACGCTCGAAGTTCGAGACCGAGAACCGTCGTGTGGTCACCGAGGGCGGTCACCCCGCCTCCGGCCGTCCGCAGCTGATGGGTATCACCAAGGCCTCGCTCGCCACCGAGTCGTGGCTGTCGGCGGCGTCCTTCCAGGAGACGACCAGGGTTCTGACCGACGCGGCGATCAACGCCAAGTCGGACTCCCTGATCGGCCTCAAGGAGAACGTCATCATCGGTAAGCTCATCCCGGCCGGTACGGGCCTGTCCCGCTACCGCAACATCCGGGTCGAGCCGACCGAGGAGGCCAAGGCCGCGATGTACTCGGCCGTCGGCTACGACGACATCGACTACTCGCCGTTCGGCACCGGCTCCGGCCAGGCCGTTCCGCTGGAGGACTACGACTACGGTCCGTACAACCAGTAAGCAAGTCGCTTGATCGACCGGAGGGCGGTCATTCCGTTTCGTACGGGGTGGCCGCCCTCCGGCGTGTCCGGATGTGCCGCACCCGCGATCGCAGCTACAGGTAGTGCCGCAGATGGTGCAGCCGGGTCGGGAAGTCGGGGTGGGTGGAGAGCAGCCGCGTAGGCGTCGACTCCCGCTCCACCCGCTCTCCCATGACGGCGAGCGCCGTCTGCCGCGCCCGGATCTCGTGCGCGTGCATCGTCTCCAGCACCTCGGCCAGCTTCGGTGCGAATCCGAGCGCGGCGGCGTGACGGTCGGCGCGGAGTTCGGCACGGCGTCCCAACGCTGCTGACACATACGGAAGCAGGAGAAGCAGCGGAAGCCCGTACAGGACCGCGGTAGCTGTGTGGCCGAGGCCGCCGATCGCCAGGAGCAGGGCGCCGATGGTGAGGTAGACGGCACATCTGGCCGGTGTGACGATGTGGCGGGCCGTCGCGCGCAGGAGCCGCCACACTGCCCGGCCCGGCAGCCCGTACCAGTGGCTGAGGAGCGACGACCACGCATGGCCGCCGGTGTGGTGCCCGAGTTCATGGGCGAGCACGGCGGCCAGCTGGGCGCTCGGCAGCTGTTCGAGCGCGAACCGGGTGACCCCCACGATGTGCCCCGCGGCGGCGTATGCGTTGAGGTCCTCGCTCTCCTCGATCCAGAGCTGATACGGCGCCGCGTCGACTCCGGCGAGGGCCGTCACCTCTCGCCAGACCGGCTCCAGCCGCGCGGCCTCCTGAGGCGTCGGGCGCCGGAGCCTGAGCAGGTAGCGGGCGAGAAGGTCCTCCGTGGGCCGGTGAAAGACCAGGGCTCCGGAGGCCAGCCAGAGCACGGCCGGTAACCAGAGCGGCAGCCCGAGGCAGCCGTCCAGGACCGCGCTCATGAGCAGCACCACCAGCGAGCTCATCAGGAAGGCAGGCAGTGCCAGCGCCAGTCGTCCGAGTGCGGTGATGTCCACACGCCGCTGGTGCGCGGTGTAGTACACGCGTCGGCCAGGCCCATGCTCGTAGATCAGGTCATCGGGCGGTGCGGTGGCGGTCGCGTGCGGGGCCGGGGAGGGAACGGCTTCGCCGTCGGTCGGGGACTGCCCGGGGCCGCCATCCGTCGGCACGGGTTGGTCACCCGGGTCATGGGGCTGATGTGCTGGTCGGGTCATGATCATCCTTTTTTGGGTGAGGGACGTCAGCCGAGGAGCAGCGAGGCGGGAATCAGGAGGGCGCCCACGGAATAGGCGAGCAGTCCCGCGCGTATCCACTGGTGCTTGCGCACGGCGATCCGGCTGGTGTCGGCCAGGGCCTTGAGGAGTGCGGCGGCCGGGGCGCCTTCGGTGGCGTCGAGCGCTTCCGCCAACCGGTTCTGGCGGGCGGCGCGTCGGATGTCCGCGAAGTAGGTGAGCGGGGCCCCGGGGGTCCAGGTGCTGCCGCGGTAGCGCGGCAGCACAGCCATCAGCATGGAGAGCAGCGCGGCCGCCAGCCCGCTGGTGCCCGTCCACCACAGGACCGTGCCGGGGCCGGAGAGGGAGTGCGGGCGCCAGTCGCTGCCCGCCAGCCAGCCGCTGATCACTCCCGCGGTCATGCCGAGTGCGGCGACCAGCACGGACGCCTTGCCGTCGGCCCGAGCGATCTCGGACCGCAGATCGAGGAGGAGCTGCGTTCCGGCATCGGTGTTCCGGGCCGGGGGAGCCGCTGAAAGAACCAGGGCCTGGGTGATGTCGGTCATGTGCTGCGACCCTCCTGGTCCGGCGCCCCGGGTACGTCCGTGGCCCGGAGCGTGTCCGCCGTCCTCGACGTGTCCGCGAGCTCGGACGCGCCCGTCGCTCCGCCCTGGTCCGCCGCTGTGTCCCGGGCGGGGCGGACGGGTGTGGCCGGCCGGGGGAGAGGAGACGCTGCGGTAGCCGTCGCCTCAGCCGACGCCGATCCGGGCCTGTCGCCTGCTTGGTCCGCGTTCATCACACGCGCCGACTGCGTGGTCGTGTCCGGCGGACTCAAGGGAGTGCTGCCGTAGCCCGGCGGCGGATGCCAGCCGGGGAAGGCGCTCAAGGGGGCGCCCTCCTCCGGTTCGGCCTTGCGGAGCGGTGTGCCGTCGAGCCGGCGCATGTCCCGGCCGTTCGCAACGATGCCGTCGGTTCGGTCGAGGTCCGGCCGAAGCGTTTCCCGCAGGACCGCTCCCGGTTCCGCACGCGGCGCGTCCTCCGGCATCGAGACCGTCAGTCGGCCTGCGGCGGTGCTCTGGGCCGTGACTCCGGGCAGATACTGGTCCAATACGTCGATCACAGCCTGGAATGCCATCTTCTTCGGTGCCTCAAGCTCATGGTTCTCCGCGCTGTCACCGTTCAGAAGTTCGCCGGCCAGCGCCAACTTCGCCCTGATCGTCTGCAGTTGGTCCTGCCGCAGGCTGTTCACCACCAGCTCGGTGTCTTTGGGATGGTCGGCCAGATGGAGCGCCCACGCACGGACCCCGCCCTGTGCCAAGTGCTTTTCGTAGAAGGCGATCTTTTCCGCGTTCACCTGCTGAAGCTCCATCTGCCGACGGGCCCGGTCGACCGCCTCCGCGTGCTGCCACTTCTGCTGTTGCAAGACCACTTCATGCTGTTGCGCGCCGAATTCGGCCGCCCGCCCCCACTGCAGCGCGTCCTGCTCCCTGCTTCGCCGGTCGACCGCGGCATCGTGCTCCCTGCCGCGCCGCTCGGTGTGGATCTGCTCGGCGGCCGCGTGGTCGATGGACCGCATGCGCCGCACATGGTCGATGGCCCCCTGGTCCCCGCTCAGCCGTACGGTCCAGGACACGGCGAGCCCGGCCTCGGTGCCGAGCGCACCCTGTGCGCGCACCTCCCGCAGCAGCGCTTGCTCCGCGTCTGCGCTCCGTGAGATGGCATAGCGGCGAGTGACAGGTCTGGCCGCCTGTTCCAGCTCGTTGACCAGCAGTCGTGGTACGTCACGGTGCCGGCTCACCACGAACCGGGCGGGATCGACGACCTGCCACGACAGCTCGACGACCAACCCGAACTCGAAGGCGTCGTCGTCGCTCGGCAAGCCGATCTCATCGCACACGGGATGGACCCCCATGTCGACCTCGTACACCGAGGTGTACCGCTTCGCGGCGGCCCCGGTACGGCTGGGTCGGACCGGCGGCAGGTAGGTGTCGTACGAACCGTCCGGGGCCGAGAAGACCAGGGCGTGATCGATGCGGGTGAGCGGCCGGCGGGTGAATCCGAAGCGGGACAGCTGCCGGACCGTGACCACCGGGTCGGTCAGCCGCGTGCCGCGGTCGGCGTGCTGGTCCCAGTCCGGCGCACGGCGGAACTCGGTCATGGGGCACTCTCCTGTCTCTGTGGATGAGGTCGTACGGATCAGGGATGCGGCAGGACGGCCAGCAGGCGGTTCGCCACGGGCGGGGGGTCGGTGCCGTCCTCGCCGGGCATGGTTCGCAAGAGATGGCTGAGCCGGTGGTGCTCCGACGACGTGGTGACGAGCGAGGGCAGCAGCGCGGCGAGCGCCCACTCCGTGCCTGGGACGTGGTCCGCCGACAGCACCCAGAGGCGCAGTACGTCGAGGGCTTCCCGGGTGTGGCCGCGGTTCCCCAGAGCGGTGCGCCACAGCGTGACGATGCCGATGGCGGACGGAGTCCCCGCGGCCGAGGCCCGTGCGTACCAGGACAGGACGATCGGCTGCGCGTGGCGTTCGTCCTGCTCGGTCCGGCGGCAGGCGCTGATGAAGCCGCCGAGCGCGAGTTCGGTTGCCGGAGTGTCGTCGTGCAGCGTCTTGAGCAGTCCCGCGAGCACGTCGTCGCGCGCCGCTGACAGCAGCAACAGCTCTACGGACTCGGCCAGTTGTCCCGAGAGATCCTCGTCGGGATCCTCCTGTCCGGCCTGGAGCCGGGCCGCCGCACGCAGCGCCGCCAGGGTCTCGGAAGGGCGCTCCGGCCCCATCAGCCCATGGGCGCGGATGGCCACCCAGCGCAGTGGCGGCTCGTCACTCTCGCACCAGGCGTCGAGGATGCGTGGCACGTTGGGAGTGCCCAGGAAGTGCGTGAGCGTGAGCGCGTTGACGGCGACGAGGCGGTGCCGGTAGAGGTGGGAGGAAGCCCATGGCTCGATGACCAGTGCCATGGCGGACGGCAGGTCGGTGTGGGCGAGGACGGCGACGGTTGAGGCGGCGCGGGTGCGGACGAACGGCCGCCCGTCCCCCGCCAGCCGTTGCAGCCAGCGCACGAGCGCGGGCCGCGCCGAGGGGTGTCCGGTCCATATCTCGCGCAGCAGGACGAGCGGGGCCCGCTCGTCCAGGTAAGCGGCCTTCACCTGCCGGACCGGGCCCCACTCGGTGGGCTCCTCCTCCTCGAACCGGCGGGCACGGGCCAGGTGGAGCCGCTTGCCGATGTGCGTGCCGAAGACCGGGACGGCAGGGAATCGCATACCGTTCTCGGTCTCCTGGAGGAAGGCGTAGAGCAGATCGCTCAGTTCCGCCGTCAGGGCGTAGGGTCCCTCGTTGAAGGCGGCCAGGGCTACGAGGAACGCCTTGTCCCGCAGGTGCAGCACGGTGCCATCGTCCTCGAACCACTCCTGGACCTGGTTCTCCAGCGCGACCAGGGAGAAGTCCTCCAGCTTTGCGGCGTCGGCCTCCCCAGCCGCGTACCTCGCCAGGAGCCGGGCGAACTCGGCGGCCTCGCGCGGCTGATGGCTGCGTTCGAGGAATGCGGCCACGGCAGGCAGGGACAGCAGCTCCGCCACGCTCTCACCGCCCACCAGCATATCCAGGTGGGCGGTGAGGACGTCACGTGACAGGGGGGCCTTCCAGCTGACCACCGGGACGTCCTCCAGCAGAGCAGTCGGCCCCACGGTGATCACCAGATACGCGGCCTCGCCCAGCTCCTTGCGGGCGGCCAGCAGGTCCGCCTCGCGCAGCGGCCGGCTGGGCTCGGTGATCAGATCGCAGAGGACATGGCCGGTTCGGCCGTCGTGCTCCCCGGTTCCACCGAGACTGGCCGTGAGCTGCCCGGGAGCGGTGTCCCGGCCGATCGCCTGGACCGGATGGGCGCCGAGCCGGTGCAGCAGCATGAGCGCGGCGGTCCGCCGGCCCGCGAAGTAGGGGCCCGAGAGCACCAGGACGTGCTCCTCGCGCAGCCGGTCGACCAACGCCTCGAAGTCGGGGCACCCGGGCACGAAACAGGCGGACAGCTCCTCCAGGGTGGACTGCGCGATCTCGCCCGCGGCGTGGAGTGCGGAGGACGCGCCGAACTGGTAGATGATCTCGGTCTTGTCGAGGAGGATGTCGCCGTAGAAGGTGCCGCCGCCGATGCCGTGGTTGATCCCGCCGAAGACGCCCCCGTCGACCCGGGTGCTGTCCCCGAAGCCCATGGTCCGCGGGGTGTGGTGCGCCAGGTCACGCCGGGCCGCCCAGGCGGACTGTGGCTGGTCGGCCGCCTCCCCGTCGGCCGGACGGCTGTCCTGCGCCTCGGAGGTCTGTTCGCCCCCTGTCGGAGGCTGGGGGCCGTGCGGCTGTTCCTCGGCGCTCACCGGCGGTCCCCCCGGCCGCCGTCACCGAGGTGGATGTCCCCGGAGAAAGTGCCGCCGCTGATGCCGTGGTTGGTCCCGCCGAAGACGCCCCCGGTGACCGTGGCGCCGCCGAAGTCGAAGGCCTGAGCCGGTGTTTGTGGGGTGTGCGGGACAGTGCCGAGGGCCGACGGGGCGTCCGTCCGTTCGCTCGCGGCGCGCGTACGCTCACGCGGAACCGGACCGTGCAGCCATGCGGCGAGTGGGCCGTTCTTGCTGTCCACCGTGACGGAGTGGAACTCCTCGGCCGGTACGCCCGTGTGGCTGTGCCGCACGATCCCCCGGTAGACCGAATCGGACACACACAGCGCAAAGTCGTCTTTACGCTCCCGTAGTGCGGTCTTCAGCAACTCAGCGTCCAGCAGCCGGCACGCGTGGTTGAGATCGCTGCCGACCCATCCGTCGAGCCGGTCCACGGCGACGTACCCCGAAGCGACCACTCCACGCAGCCGCATCCGGGCCGAGGCGGAGGCGCGCCGGTTCTGGCTGCGCAGCTGGGCCGGTACCTCCGTCAGCAGTGCCCGCAGCAGGGCAATCACCGAGCAGTTGGCGTCGATCAGCTCCATCACGGAGTCACCGCGGTCCGCCCGCCTGCGCCGGGTCTCGTCGATCCCGGCGGCCAGCAGTGCCCGGTCGCTGAGGTCGTAGAGCATGCGGCGCAGATACGCCTGCTCGACGTCGTCCCGCTCGCTGTACTTCTCGATATCGAGCAGCAGGATCGTGCTGTTCACAGGATCGTTCATGGGGTGCCTCTCGCTCGGGTCTCCGTGGGCCGAAGACATGAGCGTGGGGCTGATGGGACTGTGGTGGTGAGGGCGGATGACTCACTCGCAGTGTGACCGCGTACACAGAGGCCGGGGCGGGCGCATTCCTCCGTGGAGGGTGCGGGGTCTGCTCTACGGAGTCTGCGAGGCCTCGTGGCGGTCGAACGGTCGGACGGAGTCCTGTGCCCGGGCGATCCGGCGGAGCGCGTCCGGCCGCACGATCACCATTGCCCGCCGCCCCGTCAGTACGATGCCGCGCTCACGCAGGTCCTTCAGCAGGCGCTGAACCATTTCTCTGGACGCCCCGACCGCCCCGGCCAGCTCCTGTTTGCTGAGCGGGATGTCGAGTTCGATGCCTTCGTGCGTCCGGCCGCCGTGGGTGTGCGCCAGATCCAGCAGCAGGACGGCGAATCGCTCCCGTACCGTCATCGCCGCGAACTCCAGGCTGCGCCGGTCTGCGGCGCGAGTCCGGTCGGCGGTCAACGCCAAGAGCGTGAGGGAGACCTTGGCGGAGCCGGCGATGAACGCGCGGAACTTCTCGTGCGCCACGACCACGGCCCGTACGGGGGAGAGCGCCGTCACCGTCGCCGAGCGTGGCCGGCCGGTCAGTGCGGCCGCTTCGCCCACGATGTCACCGGGGCCGCGCAGGGCGTGCAGGGCCTCATAACCGTTTGGCGCGGATGTGGTGACCTTCGTCCATCCGTTGACGATCAGCAGGACGTACGCGGACGGCTCATCCTGTCTGAGCAGAGGGGTCCGCGAGGCGAAACTCAGTTCGCGGCCCAGTCCGAGCAGGGACACCCGGTCCTCCCGCTCCAGGCGGGCCAGGAAGGGCACCCGGTCGTCGAGTCCGTCGCCGTCGGGTACATACGCCGCCATACCGTCCCCCGATCATCCACCGCGCGGTTCAATGTACTGAGAACGCGAATTGCCGGACCGCCAAGGTCGTGTTTCTGCCGTGCGTCCGCGGTCGGCTGTCTTATTCGCGTCGGCCGTGGGCTGCGGAAGCCCGGCGTGTCCCGGTGGACAGCATTTGTTTTGACCCAAGTCGATGAGGTAGGTACGCTCAGACCTTGTGCCTGGGGTGTGCCTGGGCTCCCGTGCGTGTCCTCAACCGCACGGCGAGTCCGTAAGCGGCCACCGCAATCTGCGCTCCTTCTGCCTTGCGGCAGCAGCCTGCAGCATTCGACACACCCGACCGCGTGGGTCGGTGACGTTCCAGGTTAGTTTCACGAACGGCACACAGAAACCGGAGAAGTAGTGCCTACGATCCAGCAGCTGGTCCGGAAGGGCCGGCAGGACAAGGTCGAGAAGAACAAGACGCCCGCACTCGAGGGTTCGCCCCAGCGCCGCGGCGTCTGCACGCGTGTGTTCACGACCACCCCGAAGAAGCCGAACTCGGCACTCCGTAAGGTCGCGCGTGTGCGTCTGACCTCCGGTATCGAGGTCACGGCCTACATCCCGGGTGAGGGACACAACCTGCAGGAGCACTCCATCGTGCTCGTGCGTGGTGGCCGTGTGAAGGACCTGCCGGGTGTTCGCTACAAGATCATCCGCGGCTCGCTCGACACCCAGGGTGTCAAGAACCGCAAGCAGGCCCGCAGCCGCTACGGCGCCAAGAAGGAGAAGTAAGAATGCCTCGTAAGGGCCCCGCCCCGAAGCGCCCGGTCATCATCGACCCGGTCTACGGTTCTCCTCTTGTCACCTCGCTGATCAACAAGATCCTGCTCAACGGCAAGCGTTCCACTGCCGAGCGGATCGTTTACGGCGCCATGGAAGGCCTCCGCGAGAAGACCGGCAACGACCCGGTCATCACGCTGAAGCGCGCGCTTGAGAACGTCAAGCCCTCGCTCGAGGTCAAGTCCCGCCGTGTCGGTGGCGCCACCTACCAGGTGCCGATCGAGGTCAAGCCCGGTCGCGCCTCCACCCTCGCGCTGCGCTGGCTCGTGGGCTACTCCCGCGCCCGCCGCGAGAAGACCATGACCGAGCGCCTCATGAACGAGCTGCTCGACGCCTCCAACGGTCTTGGCGCTGCCGTCAAGAAGCGCGAGGACACCCACAAGATGGCCGAGTCCAACAAGGCCTTCGCGCACTACCGCTGGTAGTCGCTACCCACATCGAGACCGAGAGAAGACTGAGCCTTATGGCCACCACTTCGCTTGACCTGGCCAAGGTCCGCAACATCGGGATCATGGCCCACATCGACGCGGGCAAGACGACCACCACCGAGCGGATCCTGTTCTACACCGGCGTTTCGTACAAGATCGGTGAGACCCACGAGGGCTCCGCCACGATGGACTGGATGGAGCAGGAGCAGGAGCGCGGCATCACGATCACGTCCGCCGCGACGACCTGCCACTGGCCGCTCAATGATGTTGACCACACCATCAACATCATCGACACCCCGGGCCACGTCGACTTCACCGTCGAGGTGGAGCGTTCGCTCCGCGTCCTCGACGGTGCCGTCACCGTGTTCGACGGTGTGGCGGGCGTCGAGCCGCAGTCCGAGACCGTCTGGCGTCAGGCGGACCGCTACGGCGTGCCGCGTATCTGCTTCGTCAACAAGCTCGACCGCACCGGTGCGGACTTCTTCCGCTGCGTCACCATGATCACGGACCGCCTCGGCGCGACCCCGATCGTGATGCAGCTCCCCATCGGTGCCGAGTCCGACTTCACTGGTGTCGTCGACCTCGTGACGATGAAGGCGTTCGTCTACCCCGCCGAGGCGACCAAGGGTGAGGCGTACAACATCGTCGACATCCCCGCCGAGCTCGCCGAGGCCGCCGAGGAGTGGCGCGGCAAGCTCCTGGAAGCCGTCGCGGAGAACGACGAAGCGCTCATGGAGCTGTACCTGGAGGGCGAAGAGCCCACCAAGGAGCAGCTCTACGACGCTGTCCGTCGCATCACCATCAACTCGGGCAAGGGCGGCGAGACCACCGTCACCCCCGTGTTCTGCGGCACCGCGTTCAAGAACAAGGGTGTCCAGCCGCTGCTCGACGCCGTCGTGCGCTACCTCCCCTCCCCCCTGGACGTCGAGGCCATTGAAGGCCACAGCGTCAAGGACCCGGAGGAGATCATCAAGCGCAAGCCGTCCGACGACGAGCCGCTCGCGGCCCTCGCGTTCAAGATCATGAGCGACCCGCACCTCGGCAAGCTCACCTTCGTCCGGGTCTACTCGGGCCGCCTGGAGTCCGGCACCGCGGTGCTGAACTCGGTCAAGGGCAAGAAGGAGCGCATCGGCAAGATCTACCGCATGCACGCGAACAAGCGTGAGGAGATCGACTCGGTGGGCGCCGGTGACATCGTCGCCGTCATGGGCCTGAAGCAGACCACCACCGGTGAGACGCTGTGCGACGACAAGGCCCCGGTGATCCTGGAGTCCATGGACTTCCCGGCGCCGGTCATCCAGGTCGCCATCGAGCCCAAGTCCAAGGGTGACCAGGAGAAGCTGGGTGTCGCCATCCAGCGCCTCTCGGAGGAGGACCCCTCCTTCCAGGTGCACTCGGACGAGGAGACCGGCCAGACCATCATCGGTGGTATGGGCGAGCTTCACCTCGAGGTGCTCGTCGACCGCATGAAGCGCGAGTTCCGCGTCGAGGCCAACGTCGGCAAGCCCCAGGTCGCGTACCGCGAGACGATCCGCAAGGCCGTCGAGCGCATCGACTACACCCACAAGAAGCAGACCGGTGGTACCGGTCAGTTCGCCAAGGTGCAGATCGCGATCGAGCCCATCGAGGGCGGCGAGTCGTCGTACGAGTTCGTCAACAAGGTCACCGGTGGCCGCATCCCCAAGGAGTACATCCCCTCGGTGGACGCGGGTGCGCAGGAAGCCATGCAGTTCGGCATCCTGGCCGGCTACGAGATGACGGGCGTCCGCGTCATTCTTCTCGACGGTGGCTACCACGAGGTCGACTCCTCCGAACTGGCCTTCAAGATCGCCGGTTCGCAGGCGTTCAAGGAGGGGGCCCGCAAGGCGTCCCCCGTGCTCCTTGAGCCGATGATGGCCATCGAGGTCACCACGCCCGAGGACTACATGGGCGATGTCATCGGTGACATCAACTCCCGCCGTGGCCAGATCCAGGCCATGGAGGAGCGCAGCGGCGCTCGCGTCGTGAAGGGCCTCGTGCCCCTCTCGGAGATGTTCGGCTACGTCGGAGACCTCCGCAGCAAGACCTCGGGTCGCGCAAGCTACTCGATGCAGTTCGACTCCTACGCCGAGGTTCCGCGGAACGTCGCCGAGGAGATCATCGCGAAGGCCAAGGGCGAGTAACTCTCCCGAGCTCACGCTTTAGGCTTGTCACCGGAGCCTGGTGGGGCATTCGTCGCAGAGCGGAAGCTCTGCGGTGAATGCCCCTCGGCCCCGGCATCCCAGCAAAGATCACCTGGCGCCGATGAAGCAAGGCGTACAGAACCACTCCACAGGAGGACCCAGTGGCGAAGGCGAAGTTCGAGCGGACTAAGCCGCACGTCAACATCGGCACCATCGGTCACATTGACCACGGTAAGACGACCCTCACGGCCGCCATTACCAAGGTGCTGCACGACGCGTACCCGGACCTGAACGAGGCCTCGGCCTTCGACCAGATCGACAAGGCTCCCGAGGAGCGCCAGCGCGGTATCACCATCTCGATCGCGCACGTCGAGTACCAGACGGAGCAGCGTCACTACGCGCACGTCGACTGCCCGGGTCACGCGGACTACATCAAGAACATGATCACGGGTGCGGCGCAGATGGACGGCGCCATCCTCGTGGTCGCCGCCACCGACGGCCCGATGCCGCAGACCAAGGAGCACGTGCTCCTGGCCCGCCAGGTCGGCGTTCCGTACATCGTCGTCGCCCTGAACAAGGCCGACATGGTGGACGACGAGGAGATCCTGGAGCTCGTCGAGCTCGAGGTCCGTGAGCTCCTCTCCGAGTACGAGTTCCCGGGCGACGACGTTCCGGTCGTCAAGGTCTCGGCGCTCAAGGCGCTCGAGGGCGACAAGGAGTGGGGCCAGTCCGTCCTCGACCTGATGAAGGCCGTCGACGAGGCGATCCCGCAGCCCGAGCGTGACGTCGACAAGCCGTTCCTGATGCCGATCGAGGACGTCTTCACGATCACCGGTCGTGGCACCGTCGTCACCGGTCGTATCGAGCGTGGTGTCCTGAAGGTCAACGAGACCGTCGACATCGTCGGTATCAAGCCGGAGAAGACCACCACCACGGTCACCGGTATCGAGATGTTCCGCAAGCTGCTTGACGAGGGCCAGGCCGGTGAGAACGTCGGTCTGCTCCTCCGTGGCATCAAGCGCGAGGACGTCGAGCGCGGCCAGGTCATCATCAAGCCCGGTTCGGTCACGCCGCACACCGAGTTCGAGGCCCAGGCCTACATCCTGTCGAAGGACGAGGGTGGCCGTCACACCCCGTTCTTCAACAACTACCGCCCGCAGTTCTACTTCCGTACCACGGACGTGACGGGCGTTGTGACCCTTCCCGAGGGCACCGAGATGGTCATGCCGGGCGACAACACCGTCATGAACGTCGCGCTGATCCAGCCGGTCGCCATGGAAGAGGGCCTGAAGTTCGCCATCCGTGAGGGTGGCCGGACCGTGGGCGCCGGCCAGGTCACCAAGATCGTCAAGTAATTAACTGACTGTCTGACCTGGTTGCTCCGCACAGAGCACCAAGAAGGGCCCCGGCCCGCCGCGCAAGCGGTGGACCGGGGCCCTTCGGCATGTGCGGGCCGATCTCTTTCAGCCGATCTCGTTCAGGGGTGCCAGAGCCACGGCAGGGCGTCAGGCCCCAGGGCCACCACCGTCGGCCGGCCATCCTTGCCGACATGGAGCGCAGGTCCGTCCAGCGCCACCGGGCCCCGCTCCCGTACGGAGAGCCTCTGGTCCGTACGCAGCTGGATCAGGCCCTTCTCGGTGCGGCCGAGCAGCACCGGAGCGCCCGGCGACCCGGCGGCGGTGACCGGTCCGTACCCGTCGAAGCCGGTCCGGTCCTTGATGATCCGCCCGTACCCGTCGATGCCGGTTTCGTCCGCCGTCTCCCCCGTCCGTACGGTCGTCATCGCGGCCTTTGCCGCCGCCCGGTAGAACAGGTCGATGGTCCCGTCCGATGCCGCCAGCGCGCCCGGACCGTCGCCCGGCACCGGCACCCCGCTGATCTGGGTACGCGCGGTGACCGGGTCCCCGGGCGCGTCCTGCGTCCAGTGGTGCACCGCGTGATGGCCCGCCGCGAAGACATGGACGCGCCCCGCGTCGTCCACCACGGCGCTGAGCCCGTCCTGGATCTCGCCGCCGCCCATGTCCCGCCACCCGCTCCACCGGCCGTCCGTGTCCCGTACCCGCGTGCTGAGGCCCTTCTCCGCGTTCCGCACGAAGAGATGGACCCGCCCGTCGGGGGCGGCGACCGCGACGGGGACGCCGATCCGGCGCCCGCCGTCGTGATCGGGCACCGGATTCCCCAGCCCCTGCCAGGCACGGAAGCCGCCGCCGGGGGAGCGCTGCTCCAGCGCGACGATCTCGCGTTCGTTGTCCGCACCGTGCCCGCTGAGCGCGGCGAACCTCAGCCCGAAGAGCAAGTGGCGCCCGTCCGGCAGCGTCGCGCCTCCCAGAATCGGCGCGAGCGGTCCGCCACCGAGATCGTCCGGGCCGCCCCAACTCCCGCTGCCCGGCGCGCTCTCGCGCCACCTCACCGCCCGCAGCCCCAGCACCCCGTACGCGACGAATCGACCGTCCGGGTCGGTGGTGACGGCGGTCCGCGGGCCGGGGTAGCGGTAGTGGGTGGACCGTACCCAGCCTTTCCGGTTGGTCAGCGGCCGGTTGCCGCCGACGCCGTAGTCCCCGCAGCCGGCGGGGTTGCCGCAGTTCCAGTCGGCCGAACCGCCGTAGGGGACCAGGAGCGATGCCTTCTCCGCCAGCACGGCGGGCGGCAGATTCTTCGGCCAGTGCCGGTTGTAATACGCGCGGAACGCCGTGGTGGCGAAGCTCGGTACCTTTCCGCCGTTCCGGGTGGCCCGTGCTACCCACTGGATCAGCGCAGTCCAGGTGAACAAGGCGGTCGCGGTGTGGTCGGGGTGGTCGGAGTAGCCCGGCTGCTCGCTGTCCCGGCGGCGGACGGTCTCGCTGCTGTGCTGGATGTCGGGGTCCGGATCCATGGTGTGCACGATGCTGGGCCGGTACCGGTTGAACAGCCCGACCAGAACATCGATCAGCCCGTCGTACGTGTACGACCCCGCCTGTTTCAGCGGCGAGTTGTCGGCGACGACCGTGGGCAGGACGAGCCGCCGGTCCTGCCAGAGACTGGGCAGGCCGAGACGGCCATAAGTGGTGTGCATAGCGGTGTTGATGAAGATCAGCTCGACCTTGCGGCCGTCGTGCGAAAGGCTGTTGATCTCGGCCCGGTGGTTGTCGGCGAGGTCGATGACGGACTTCTGCCAGTCCGTGAACCGGCCGACTCCGAGCAGCGTCGCGTACGCCTGGCGGAGCCCCTGGTGGCGTGAGGAGGAGTACGCGCTCTTGTCGGGGACGGGCATCGGCCGGCCGGGCATGCGATTGATTCCGGTGGCCTCGCCCGCGGTCAGATAGACACAGACCAGCGGTGTTCCGGCGGCGAAGGCCTGCTGGGTGTCCGGGTTCATGAAGTACAGGTCGTCGTCCGGGTGGGCGAGGATCTGCATCATCAGGGCCGGGGGCGATGCGCTGATCGGCAGTCCGGGCGCCGGGTCCGCAGTGGTGTCCCGGCGGCGGGGAGACGGGGGCACGGTGCAGGCGCTGAGGGCTGCCAGGCCGGTCACACCAGCCGCCGCCGTCATCAGAGTGCGCCGTGGCACTTCCGTAAGACGTGACACTTCCGTAAGAGATGCGCGCAACGCAGGCCGACCCGTCACACCTTGCTCCGTCCACTTCCCCTGCAGCGGGCGGCCGTGCGCCCTGTGCTGCGTGGCGATTCCGTGCAGGCGGCGGAGGGGGCGAGCCGCTGCTGCGGGGAGATAGACGGAGTTTCCCCGAGGTGGGTTGCCTGGGTTTCTACGAGTGTGGGCCGAAGGGCCCGAACGGCCTACACGTATCGACTGCCGGGAGTACGCACCATGAACACGTCGATGGGGTCCTGTCGTTCCTCGGTGAATCCGTGCCGTTCGTAGAGTGCGCGGGCGGCGCTGCCCTGCAGCACGTCCAGGCGGACGGTCATGCTTTCCTCATCGGCCCGCGCGAGCAGCGACCGCAGCACGGCGGTGCCGATGCCGCAGCCCCTGGAAGGTGGCGGTGGTGCGTACAGGCATGGCCGGAGTCGTCGCCGTGCACACCCCGCTGCCCGAGCCCCCCGCTCAGGCCTTCCTCTTCGATCACGGCTCCCGCGCGGAACCGTTCGCGAGGAGGGTCACCCGGCGAGCCGGTGAACGGGCCACGGGCCTGCAGGCAGGCGGGGCGCCGCCGCCAGGACGAGGCTACTCCTCGGCGAAGATCTCCCCGGCAGAGGCGGCGGTGACGGCTCGCATGAGCCATTGGCGCAGAGTCTCGGGGTCGCCGCATTCCGGTGTGTCCCGCAGTGCGGTGGACATTTATGCGTCGTGGGACGCGGGGACGTGGTTCACCGGGTCGTCAGTTTCCGCGACCCGGTGGAGCGGTCGCGGTACGAGGTCGATCTCGGCCCAGACAGTCTTGCGGGGGACGGGGCCGAGGTCGACGCCCCAACGGTCGGCGAGCGCCTCGACGATCAGCAGACCGCGCCCGTGCTCCGCGTGCTGGTCGGGGGCGGAAGCGGCCGGCATTTGCTCGGCCCGGGTGTCGGTCACCTCGATCCGCAGGAGTGCGTCGCGGTGGACGGCGACGCTCAGTTGGAAGTTCCGGCCCGGTACGCGGCCGTGGACGGCGGCATTGGCGGCCAGCTCGGCGACGATGTGCGCGGCCGGTTCGCAGACGATCCCCAGTCGCCCAGATGCGCCGTGGTGAGGAGTCGGGCGAGCCTGGCGTGCCGGCGGGTGGGGGAGAGCAGCACGGTGAACTGCCAGGTGGGAGCGGAATGTTCGGTTCGGGTGATTTCTCGGGTCACGTCTCTCAGCGTGGCCGTGCGTACGTACCGTGAAGAGCGATGAGCCCCATGCGTACGGGGGTTGTCCAGGGCTTGTCCGGTGTTGTCCCGGCTGTCCGGGGTGACGCACCGGGGAGACCAGGGGTTGGGCCAAGAACGGTAAGCGCGTCGGAAGTGGGGCACGGATGAGCGCGGATGAGACCGGTATGGAGCGCGGGGGCACCGGGGCGGACGAGCCCGGTTGGGACGTCGACCCGGACGACGAGTCGGTGGTGGCGGTGGTTGCCGCGGTTGGGCGCCAGATCAAGGCGTGGCGGGAGGCGGCGGGGCTGCGCGCCGCAGAGTTGGGCGCTGCGATCGGGTACGGGGAGGACCTCGTCTACAAGGTGGAGGGCGGTCGGCGCATCCCCCGGCCGGAGTTCCTGGACAGGGCGGACGAGGTGCTGGGCGCGGGCGGGAAGCTCGCCATGATGAAGCAGGAGATGGCGGAGGCCCGGTACCCGAAGAAGATCCGGGACCTGACGAAGCTGGAGGCCAAGGCGGCCGAGATTTCGGCTTATGTGGCGCACGGCTTGCATGGACTGTTGCAGACTCCGGGCCATACGAGGGCACTGTTCGAGGCCAGGCAGCCCGCGTACTCGCAGGACGAGGTGGAACGGATGGTGGCCGCGCGCATGGCCCGGCAGTCGATCTTCGAGCGGTCGCCCGGACCTGCTCTCAGTTTCGTCCAGGAGGAGTCGGCGCTCAGGCGCCCCATCGGGGGCACGATGGAGTGGCGGCGTCAGCTCGAACGTCTCTTGGAGATCGGGCAGTTGCGTAATGTCACCCTTCAAGTGATGCCTACGCACCGCGAGGCGCACCCTGGCATGGACGGGGACATCGACGTGCTGAAGTTCAAGGACGGTTCAGCAGTGGGGCGTTCGCACGGAGCGTTTGGTGGGCGCCGGGTGACCGATGCGAAACAACTCCGTATCCTTGAACTGCGGTATGGCATCATCCGGGCCGAGGCTCTCACGCCCCGAGAGACTCTGGCCCTCATCGAGCGAGTGCTGGGAGAGACATGATCCGCAGGACTTCCGCGCAGGGCGTTTCCGAGTTGGCCTGGTTCAAGAGCAGCTACAGCAGCAACGGCAATGAAGGTGACTGCGTCGAGGTCGCGGTGGCCCTCGACTCGGTGCACGTGCGCGACTCCAAGGACATCGAAGGCCCTCGCCTCGCCTTCGCGCCAGGTGCGTGGGCGGGCTTCGTCTCGTATGTGTAGGAGAGCTGAGCAGCCGCGCCGCGACGCCCGCTGAGCCGGATGTCGGGGCGCGCTGATGTTCAGCGGGGGCGGAAGGGGTGGTGGAGGGAGGGGCGCCGCCGCGCTCCTGGCAGCGGCCGTTTCCCGTTGCCGGACACCGGCCAGCCGGCTCCGGTAGAAGCTGCCGGCCTGGCTCAGGACCGAGGGGTGGCCGGCGCCCGGGTCGCGGAGGCCTGGGCGTGTGGTGCTTGGGCGCCGGGCGCGGCGGCGTTGTCCATGCGCTCACGCGTGCTGGCCGCGGCAGTGGCGGTGGCCGCCAGGGCCAGGACGGTGGCAGCCAGCGGGAACCAGCGCTCGCCGAGCACCGCGATCGCCGCGCTGCCCGCCACCCCGCCGGCGGCCATGCCCAGGTAGAGGGCGCTGCTGTTGAGTGAGATCAGCAGCGGTGCGCTCGCCGGCTTCAGCGAGGCCATGCGGTGCGGCAGCGCCACCGACACCGCCCAGCCCGCCAGAGAGGTCACCACCGCGTAGACCAGCGCGCCGGGCATGCTGCGCCCGAGCCAGGGCAGGGCCGTGAAGGCGACGGCGGCCACCGTGGAGCCGCCCAGCAGTACCCACCGCACCCCGATGCGGTCCACCAGGCGCCCGCCCAGCCAGCTGCCCGCCACCGACGCGAATCCCGAGGTCAGCAGTACCAGGCTCAGCCGGTCCGTGTCGCCGCCGGTGGCGACGTGGACGGCGGTGGCCAGGTAGATGTAGACGCACTGGTAAGCGAGGAAGAACGTGAACGTCACGCCTGCCGCGCCCAGTACGCGCCGCTCGCGCAGCGGTGCCAGGCGTGCCCGCAGCCCGGGAACCGGGGCCGGGGACGGGAGGTCGCGCAGCAGCAGCGCCAGCCCCGCGAGCGCGGCCAGGCCCAGAAAGGTGACCAGCCACATCGTCATTCGCCAGTCGACGCGTCCCACCCAGGTGCCCAGCGGCACACCGAGCGCGGTGGCCACCGTCATCCCGCCGAGCACGGTGGCCAGCGCCCGGCCGCGCTGCTCAGGGGCGACCAGGGTGGTGGCCACGGCGTTGGCGGTGGGCGTATAGAGCGCGGCGCCGGCCGCCGCCAGCACCCGGGTGGCCAGCAGGACGGTGTAGTTCGGGGAGAGCGCACTGAGCGCGTTGGCCGCGCTGAACACCGCGAGCGCGGTCAGCAGCAGCCGTCGGCGCGGCCAGCGGGCGGTGAGCGCGGCCAGTACCGGGGCCAGCAGCGCGTAGCCGAGCGCGAAGACGGTGACCAGTTGGCCCGCGGCGTTCACCGAGACCCCGAGGTCGGCGGAGACCGGGCCGAGGATGCCGGCGATGACCATCGAGTCGGTGCCCACGGCGAAGGTGCCGAGGGCGAGCAGGAGCAGGCGTATGGGCATGGGAAAGCCCCCTGGTGCGACGAAGAGATTGTTGGACGGAAATTCAACAGTTTGAACTTCGTCAAACCATATGGATTGGTGGATGATTGTCAAACAGACGTTGTGAACCCCGACCCGAAGGACCGGCGCCATGCCCGAAGACGAGCGGCTCCCCCAGCCCGCCACCGCGGACATCGACCTCGTCACGGTGCTGCAGGCCCTCGGCGACCCGGTCCGGATGCACCTGTTCAGCAGCTACGCCGACGGTCGCGAACACTCCTGTGACCCGCGCTATCTCGGTCTGAGCCACCTCCACAAGTCGACCGTGTCCCACCACATGCGCGTCATGCGCGAAGCTGGCGTCACCACCACCCGCGTCTCCGGCCGCAACCGCTACGTCAGTTTGCGTCGCGATGACCTCGACGCCCGCTTCCCTGGTCTCCTGGACGCCCTGCTCGCCTCCGCCCCGGCGTTCGGTCCCGGGCCCTGCGACGCACCCCAGGACTCATGAGACCAGCGGTCTGACCGCGCGTCCGCCAAGTGGGGGCGGGTCACGGTCGGCGATCGGTTGCCGACCGCCGCCAGGGCGCCGCACGCGCCCCACTGGGGCGTCACCGAAGACAGCGCCCGCGTCCGCCCACGCCGAGAGGGCGGCGAGCAGGGTCAGGAGCCGGCCACGGAAGCGGCCCTCGTCCGGGCCCTGCCGTACGGAGACGATCGCCCAGGCGGCATGACGCTCGTACAGGGGCGGCGGGGCGCAGAGCCGGGCATGCGGCACGGGGCCGGAGTCGGCGGCGGACTCCAGGACCTCCCAGGCGCGCAAGAGCTCCTCGGCGACGAGGTCGCGGCCCGCGGCGGACACCTGTGCGGTGCAGGAGCGCACCGGGGCGGTCGGGGTGAGCACGGTGAGGGGCTGCCCGGTGGTTCCGCTTGGACCCGCCCTTCGGGCAGGGTGGCGGCCACCCGGCGCACGACATCGGCCGCGACCGCCCTCTCCGCCCCCGCCGTGTCGTTCTCCGCGGCCCCGGCCGTCATTACGAAGCGGTGCGTACCGCTCGGCCCAATTACGATGGGGACGCCCGGCACTGCTCCCGCTGCGCGCCCGCGTTTGACCGAGCGATCACGCGGGGTAAGATCCTCGGCCGATTGGCCAGGCTCACACCCCGTATGGCACACTGACCAGGTTGCTCGGTTGAGTGTCAATGCTGCGCGCCTCCCGCCGGGAGGACCGGAAGCGAGTCCCACAGTACTCGTCGACCCCCTGCGGGTCGGACGTACGGGAATCTTCCGGGAAGCGTCAGTGGGGCACCGGCCAGGCACCCGGTGGGTGTTCCGCCCCCGACGCTCTTGATTGAGCACAGCGCGGTCCTCGGGCCCGCACCCCCTTGGTTGGGAAATCCTTCGGGAGATCTGCGTAGAGGGGATGCGACACGCCCGACCGCGTGGGTCGGAGGCGGAGTCCTTAGAACTCCCGGGTTCCAGAGCGTTATGAGAGACAGGACTACTAGTAGCCATGGCGGGACAGAAGATCCGCATCCGGCTCAAGGCCTACGACCACGAGGTCATCGACTCCTCGGCGAAGAAGATCGTCGAGACGGTGACCCGCACTGGTGCGTCGGTCGCGGGCCCGGTGCCGCTGCCCACTGAGAAGAACGTGTACTGCGTCATCAAGTCGCCGCACAAGTACAAGGACTCGCGCGAGCACTTCGAGATGCGCACGCACAAGCGCCTCATCGACATCCTCGACCCCACGCCGAAGACGGTTGACTCGCTGATGCGTCTCGACCTGCCGGCGGGCGTCGACATCGAGATCAAGCTCTGAGGTGACGCGCGAGATGGCTAAGAACATTAAGGGCGTCCTGGGCGAGAAGCTCGGCATGACCCAGGTCTGGGACGAGAACAACCGGGTCGTCCCGGTGACCGTCGTCAAGGCCGGGCCCTGCGTCGTCACCCAGGTCCGCACCAACGACAACGACGGCTACGAGGCAGTCCAGATCGCCTTCGGCGAGATCGACCCCCGCAAGGTGAACAAGCCCCTCAAGGGTCACTTCGCCAAGGCCGACGTCACCCCGCGCCGCCACCTGGTGGAGCTCCGCACCCCTGACGCCAGCGAGTACACGCTGGGCCAGGAGGTCACTGCCGAGGTGTTCGAGTCCGGCGTCAAGGTCGACGTCACGGGCAAGAGCAAGGGCAAGGGCTTCGCCGGTGTGATGAAGCGTCACAACTTCAAGGGTGGCAAGGCGTCCCACGGTGCCCACCGTGTGCACCGCATGCCCGGCTCCATCGGTGGCTGTGCCACCCCCGGCCGTGTCTTCAAGGGCATGCGTATGGCGGGTCGCATGGGCAACGAGCGTGTCACCACCCAGAACCTGACCATCCACGCGGTTGACGCGGAGAAGGGTCTGCTCCTCATCAAGGGCGCGGTCCCCGGTCCGAACGGCGGCCTCGTCCTGGTCCGTACCGCGGCCAAGGGGGCTTGAGGTAATGAGCACCATTGACATCCTTTCGCCGGCAGGCGACAAGGCCGGTACCGTCGAGCTCCCCGCGGAGATCTTCGACGCCAAGACCAGCGTTCCGCTGATCCACCAGGTCGTTGTCGCACAGCTGGCAGCTGCCCGTCAGGGCACGCACAAGACCAAGACCCGCGGCGAAGTCCGTGGCGGTGGCCGCAAGCCGTACCGCCAGAAGGGCACCGGCCGCGCGCGCCAGGGTTCGACCCGTGCGCCGCAGTTCGCCGGCGGTGGCGTCGTCCACGGCCCGCAGCCGCGTGACTACTCGCAGCGGACCCCGAAGAAGATGAAGGCTGCCGCCCTGCGCGGTGCCCTCTCGGACCGGGCCCGTCACTCCCGCATCCACGTCGTCACCGGCGTGGTCGAGGGTGCCGTCTCCACCAAGGCCGCCAAGACGCTGTTCGGCAAGATCTCGGAGCGCAAGAACCTGCTCCTGGTCGTCGACCGCGCCGACGAGGCCGCGTGGCTGTCCGCCCGCAACCTGCCCCAGGTGCACATCCTGGAGCCGGGCCAGCTGAACACGTACGACGTGATCGTCTCTGACGACGTGGTCTTCACTCAGGCCGCCTTCGAGTCCTTCGTGTCTGGCCCCCAGACCGCTGAGACCGAAGGGAGCGACGCCTGATGAGCGAGGCGACCGTTACCAGCAAGACCTACTCGGACCCGCGCGACGTTCTCGTCAGGCCGGTCGTTTCCGAGAAGAGCTACGCGCTGCTCGACGAGAACAAGTACACGTTCATCGTCGCGCCCGGCTCCAACAAGACCCAGATCAAGCAGGCCGTGGAAGCGGTCTTCTCGGTCAAGGTCACCGGGGTCAACACGATCAACCGGCAGGGTAAGCGCAAGCGCACCAGGACCGGTTTCGGCAAGCGCGCTGACACCAAGCGCGCCATCGTGACCCTCGCCGAGGGCGACCGTATCGACATCTTCGGCGGTCCGACCGCCTAAGGGCGGTCTGGATCGTCCGAAATCGGACGAGGACTGAGAAATGGGTATCCGCAAGTACAAGCCGACGACCCCGGGCCGTCGTGGCTCCAGCGTCGCCGACTTTGTCGAGATCACGCGGTCCACGCCGGAGAAGTCGCTGGTCCGCCCCCTGCACAGCAAGGGCGGCCGTAACAACGCCGGTCGTGTGACCGTTCGCCACCAGGGCGGTGGCCACAAGCGCGCCTTCCGAGTGATCGACTTCCGTCGTCACGACAAGGACGGCGTGCCGGCCAAGGTCGCGCACATCGAGTACGACCCGAACCGCACCGCGCGCATCGCGCTCCTGCACTACGCGGACGGCGAGAAGCGCTACATCATCGCGCCGCGTGGCCTGGCGCAGGGCGACCGTGTCGAGAACGGCCCGGCCGCCGACATCAAGCCCGGCAACAACCTGGCGCTGCGCAACATCCCGGTCGGTACGACCATCCACGCCATCGAGCTGCGGCCCGGCGGCGGTGCGAAGTTCGCCCGTTCCGCAGGTGCCTCCGTGCAGCTGCTGGCGAAGGAGGGCACCATGGCCCACCTTCGTATGCCGTCGGGTGAAATCCGCCTGGTCGACGCCCGCTGCCGCGCCACCATCGGCGAGGTCGGCAACGCCGAGCAGTCGAACATCAACTGGGGCAAGGCCGGCCGCATGCGCTGGAAGGGCGTCCGCCCGACCGTCCGCGGTGTCGTGATGAACCCGGTTGACCACCCGCACGGTGGTGGTGAGGGCAAGACCTCCGGTGGTCGCCACCCGGTCTCGCCGTGGGGTCAGAAGGAGGGTCGTACTCGTTCTCCCAAGAAGGCGAGCAACAAGTACATCGTCCGCCGCCGCAAGACGAACAAGAAGCGCTAGGAGCGGGTTTAGATGCCGCGCAGTCTCAAGAAGGGGCCCTTCGTCGACGGCCACCTCATCAAGAAGGTGGACGCACAGAACGAGGCAGGCACCAAGAACGTCATCAAGACCTGGTCCCGTCGCTCGATGATCGTCCCGGCCATGCTGGGTCACACCATCGCGGTGCACAACGGCAAGATCCACGTCCCGGTGTTCGTCACCGAGTCGATGGTCGGCCACAAGCTCGGCGAGTTCTCGCCGACTCGCACCTTCCGCGGCCACGTCAAGGACGACCGGAAGTCGAAGCGCCGCTAATCGCGGGGTGGAACGACTAATGACTTACACCGAAGGGACAACCATGGAAGCCAGGGCCCAGGCGCGGTACATCCGCGTCACGCCCATGAAGGCCCGCCGCGTGGTGGACCTCATCCGTGGCATGGACGCCACGGAGGCTCAGGCGGTCCTGCGTTTCGCCCCGCAGGCCGCGAGCGTGCCGGTTGGCAAGGTGCTGGACAGCGCCATCGCCAACGCCGCACACAACTACGACCACACCGACGCCTCTTCGCTGGTCATCAGCGAGGCGTACGTGGACGAGGGCCCGACCCTGAAGCGGTTCCGTCCGCGTGCTCAGGGCCGTGCCTACCGGATCCGTAAGCGGACCAGCCACATCACCGTGGTCGTCAGCAGCAAGGAAGGAACCCGGTAATGGGCCAGAAGGTAAACCCGCACGGGTTCCGGCTCGGCATTACCACGGACTTCAAGTCCCGTTGGTACGCCGACAAGCTGTACAAGGACTACGTCAAGGAAGACGTCGCCATTCGTCGCATGATGACGAAGGGCATGGAGCGGGCCGGCATCTCGAAGGTCGAGATCGAGCGCACCCGCGACCGCGTCCGCGTTGACATCCACACCGCCCGCCCGGGCATCGTCATCGGTCGCCGTGGCGCCGAGGCCGACCGCATCCGTGGCGAGCTGGAGAAGCTGACCGGCAAGCAGGTCCAGCTGAACATCCTCGAGGTCAAGAACCCCGAGGTGGACGCTCAGCTGGTGGCCCAGGCCGTCGCCGAGCAGCTCTCCTCCCGCGTGTCCTTCCGTCGTGCCATGCGCAAGAGCATGCAGAGCTCGATGAAGGCCGGCGCCAAGGGCATCAAGATCCAGTGCGGTGGCCGCCTCGGCGGCGCCGAGATGTCCCGCTCGGAGTTCTACCGCGAGGGCCGTGTGCCCCTGCACACGCTCCGCGCGAACGTCGACTACGGCTTCTTCGAGGCCAAGACGACCTTCGGCCGCATCGGCGTGAAGGTCTGGATCTACAAGGGCGACGTCAAGAACATCGCCGAGGTCCGCGCCGAGAACGCCGCCGCCCGCGCCGGCAACCGCCCGGCCCGTGGCGGCGCTGACCGCCCGGCCGGCCGTGGTGGCCGCGGTGGCGAGCGTGGCGGTCGCGGTCGCAAGCCGCAGCAGCAGTCGGCACCGGCTGCCGAGGCCCCCAAGGCCGAGGCTTCCGCCGCCGCTGCTCCGGCTGCCGAGAGCACCGGAACGGAGGCCTGACCGAAATGCTGATCCCCCGTAGGGTCAAGCACCGCAAGCAGCACCACCCGAAGCGCAGCGGTATGTCCAAGGGTGGCACGCAGGTTGCGTTCGGCGAGTACGGCATCCAGGCGCTGACCCCGGCGTACGTGACGAACCGCCAGATCGAGGCAGCTCGTATCGCGATGACCCGCCACATCAAGCGTGGCGGCAAGGTCTGGATCAACATCTACCCGGACCGTCCCCTGACGAAGAAGCCCGCCGAGACCCGCATGGGTTCCGGTAAGGGTTCTCCCGAGTGGTGGATCGCGAACGTCAAGCCGGGTCGGGTGATGTTCGAGCTGTCCTACCCGAACGAGAAGATTGCTCGTGAGGCGCTTACTCGCGCTGCTCACAAGCTTCCGATGAAGTGCCGCATCGTTCGGCGCGAGGCAGGTGAGGCGTGATGTCGGCCGGAACCAAGGCGTCCGAGCTGCGCGAGCTGGGCAACGAGGAGCTGCTCAACAAGCTCCGCGAGGCCAAGGAAGAGCTGTTCAACCTCCGCTTCCAGGCGGCGACCGGTCAGCTCGAGAACCACGGTCGGCTCAAGTCCGTCCGTAAGGACATCGCCCGGATCTACACCCTGATGCGCGAGCGCGAGCTGGGCATCGAGACGGTGGAGAGCGTCTGATGAGCGAGAAGACTGTGACTGAGACCAACACTGACCGCGGTTTCCGCAAGACCCGTGAGGGCCTGGTCGTCAGCGACAAGATGGACAAGACCGTCGTCGTCGCTGTCGAGGACCGTGTCAAGCACGCGCTGTACGGCAAGGTCATCCGCCGTACGAACAAGCTCAAGGCGCACGACGAGCAGAACGCCGCAGGCGTCGGTGACCGCGTCCTCCTGATGGAGACCCGGCCGCTGTCCGCCACGAAGCGGTGGCGCGTCGTCGAGATCCTCGAGAAGGCCAAGTAATTCCTGAGGGGCATTCCCCTCAGGCAAGTTCCGCCAGGCTCGGCGGGGGCTCCGGTCAAGGAGCCCCCGCCGGGAACCGGCAGACGATCAGGAGATAGACGTGATCCAGCAGGAGTCGCGACTTCGCGTCGCCGACAACACGGGTGCGAAGGAAATCCTCACCATCCGTGTTCTCGGTGGTTCGGGTCGCCGCTACGCGGGCATCGGTGACGTCATCGTCGCCACCGTCAAGGACGCGATCCCCGGTGGCAACGTGAAGAAGGGTGACGTCGTCAAGGCCGTCATCGTTCGCACCGTCAAGGAGCGTCGTCGTCAGGATGGCTCGTACATCCGCTTCGACGAGAACGCCGCCGTCATTCTGAAGAACGACGGCGACCCCCGCGGCACCCGTATCTTCGGCCCGGTGGGCCGTGAGCTGCGCGAGAAGAAGTTCATGAAGATCATCTCGCTCGCGCCGGAGGTGCTGTAAGCATGAAGATCAAGAAGGGCGACCTGGTTCAGGTCATCACCGGTAAGGACAAGGGCAAGCAGGGCAAGGTCGTCGTGGCCTACCCCGCTCAGGACCGTGTCCTCGTCGAGGGTGTCAACCGGGTCAAGAAGCACACCAAGGCCGGTCAGACGGCTCGCGGTTCGCAGACCGGCGGCATCGTCACCACCGAGGCCCCGATTCACGTCAGCAACGTTCAGCTGGTTGTGGAAAAGGACGGCAAGAAGGTCGTCACCCGCGTCGGCTACCGCTTTGACGACGAGGGCAACAAGATCCGCGTTGCCAAGCGGACCGGTGAGGACATCTGATGACTGCCACCACTGCGCCGCGTCTCAAGACGCGCTACCGCGAGGAAATCGCCGGCAAGCTGCGTGAGGAGTTCTCCTACGAGAACGTCATGCAGATTCCCGGTCTCGTCAAGATCGTGGTCAACATGGGTGTGGGCGACGCCGCCCGCGACTCCAAGCTGATCGATGGCGCCGTGCGCGACCTCACCACGATCACCGGCCAGAAGCCGGCTGTCACCAAGGCCCGCAAGTCCATCGCGCAGTTCAAGCTGCGTGAGGGTCAGCCGATCGGCTGCCACGTCACCCTCCGTGGTGACCGGATGTGGGAGTTCCTGGACCGTACGCTGTCGCTCGCGCTGCCGCGTATCCGTGACTTCCGTGGCCTGTCGCCGAAGCAGTTCGACGGCCGTGGCAACTACACCTTCGGTCTCACGGAGCAGGTCATGTTCCACGAGATCGACCAGGACAAGATCGACCGGGTCCGGGGCATGGACATCACCGTGGTCACCACGGCGACCAATGACGACGAGGGTCGTGCCCTCCTTCGTCACCTCGGCTTCCCGTTCAAGGAGAACTGACCGTGGCGAAGAAGGCTCTGATCGCTAAGGCCGCCCGTAAGCCGAAGTTCGGCGTTCGCGGGTACACCCGCTGCCAGCGCTGCGGCCGGCCCCACTCCGTCTACCGCAAGTTCGGCCTGTGCCGCGTGTGCCTTCGTGAGATGGCTCACCGTGGCGAGCTGCCGGGCGTGACCAAGAGCTCCTGGTAATTCTCCTTCGCCCTTTGGGCGTTGAGAATTGACGGAAGCTCTCGGTAAGCATCTGGTCGGCAGGAGCCCTCCCCCACATGCCGTAGGCTTGCGGGGTTGGGCGCCTGCCGCCCAAGACCGACTTACTACGCCGTAGGTCCCCGCGCCGCACCCGTCCTGCCTCTGAGTGGGGAGAGGGATGGCGCATACAGGAAACCCCGGCGAGAGAGGCCGAAGGCCAATTCATGACCATGACTGATCCCATCGCAGACATGCTCACGCGTCTGCGTAACGCGAACTCGGCGTACCACGACTCCGTCGTGATGCCGCACAGCAAGATCAAGTCGCACATCGCGGAGATCCTCCAGCAGGAGGGCTTCATCACCGGCTGGAAGGTCGAGGACGCCGAGGTCGGCAAGAACCTCGTCCTCGAGCTGAAGTTCGGCCCGAACCGCGAGCGTTCGATCGCCGGCATCAAGCGCATCTCGAAGCCGGGTCTGCGTGTATACGCAAAGTCCACCAACCTGCCGAAGGTTCTCGGCGGCCTGGGCGTGGCGATCATCTCCACGTCCCACGGTCTCCTGACCGGCCAGCAGGCTCAGAAGAAGGGCGTAGGTGGGGAAGTCCTCGCCTACGTCTGGTAGTCGGGAACGGAGGAATAGCTCATGTCGCGAATCGGCAAGCTCCCCATCCAGGTTCCCGCCGGTGTGGACGTCACCATCGATGGCCGTACGGTCGCGGTGAAGGGCCCCAAGGGCACCCTCACGCACACCGTTGCGTCGCCGATCGAGGTCACCAAGGGTGAGGACGGCTTCCTCAGCGTCACCCGCCCGAACGACGAGCGTCAGAACAAGGCCCTGCACGGCCTGTCCCGCACGCTGGTGGCGAACATGATCACCGGTGTGACCCAGGGATACACCAAGGCGCTCGAGATCAGTGGTGTCGGTTACCGCGTCCAGGCGAAGGGCTCCAACCTGGAGTTCGCCCTGGGCTACAGCCACCCGATCCTGATCGAGGCCCCGGAGGGCATCACCTTCAAGGTGGAGTCCCCCACGAAGTTCTCCGTCGAGGGCATCGACAAGCAGAAGGTCGGCGAGACCGCGGCCAAGATCCGCAAGCTGCGGAAGCCTGACCCGTACAAGGCCAAGGGCGTCAAGTACGCCGGCGAGGTCATCCGCCGCAAGGTCGGAAAGGCTGGTAAGTAGCCATGGCATACGGCGTGAAGATCGCCAAGGGCGACGCCTACAAGCGTGCCGCCCTCAAGCGTCGCCACATCCGCGTCCGCAAGCACATCTCCGGTTCGCCGGAGCGTCCGCGCTTGGTCGTGACGCGGTCCAACCGCCACATGGTCGCTCAGGTCATCGACGACATCGCGGGCCACACGCTCGCGTCGGCGTCGACCCTGGACGTTTCCATCCGTGGTGGCGAGGGCGACAAGAGCACCCAGGCCAAGCAGGTCGGCGCCCTGGTCGCTGAGCGCGCCAAGGCAGCAGGCGTCGAGGCCGTCGTGTTTGACCGCGGTGGTAACCAGTACGCCGGGCGGATTGCCGCTCTGGCTGACGCCGCCCGTGAAGCCGGGCTGAAGTTCTAAGCCCCGGTTCCTACGCACAGCGGACGTAACAGAGAGAGGTAAATCCAATGGCTGGACCCCAGCGCCGCGGAAGCGGTGCCGGTGGCGGCGAGCGGCGGGACCGGAAGGGCCGTGACGGCGGCGCAGCTGCCGCCGAGAAGACCGCGTACGTTGAGCGCGTTGTCGCGATCAACCGCGTCGCCAAGGTTGTGAAGGGTGGTCGTCGCTTCAGCTTCACCGCGCTGGTCGTGGTGGGCGATGGTGACGGCACCGTCGGTGTCGGCTACGGCAAGGCCAAGGAAGTTCCCGCGGCCATCGCCAAGGGCGTGGAAGAGGCCAAGAAGAACTTCTTCAAGGTCCCGCGCATCCAGGGCACCATCCCGCACCCGATCCAGGGCGAGAAGGCTGCGGGCGTCGTCCTGCTGAAGCCTGCTTCCCCCGGTACCGGTGTTATCGCCGGTGGCCCGGTGCGCGCCGTTCTGGAGTGCGCCGGCGTTCACGACATCCTGTCGAAGTCGCTCGGCTCCGACAACGCGATCAACATCGTGCACGCGACCGTGGAGGCCCTCAAGGGCCTGCAGCGCCCCGAGGAGATCGCGGCTCGCCGTGGTCTGCCCCTCGAGGACGTCGCCCCCGCGGCTCTGCTTCGTGCACGTGCGGGAGCGGGTGCGTAATGGCTCGCCTCAAGATCACGCAGACGAAGTCGTACATCGGCAGCAAGCAGAACCACCGCGAGACGCTGCGTTCGCTCGGGCTCAAGCGCCTGAACGACGTGGTTGTCAAGGAGGACCGTCCCGAGTTCCGCGGCATGGCTCACACCGTCCGCCACCTCGTGACGGTTGAGGAGGTCGACTGACATGGCGGAGAACAAGCCGCTGAAGGCCCATGACCTCCGGCCCGCCCCGGGTGCCAAGACCGCCAGGACCCGTGTGGGTCGTGGTGAGGCGTCCAAGGGTAAGACCGCCGGTCGTGGCACCAAGGGCACCAAGGCCCGTTACCAGGTTCCGGAGCGCTTCGAGGGTGGGCAGATGCCCCTCCACATGCGTCTCCCGAAGCTCAAGGGCTTCAAGAACCCGTTCCGCACCGAGTACCAGGTCGTGAACCTGGACAAGCTCGCGACCCTCTACCCCGAGGGTGGCGAGGTCACCGTGGCCGACCTGGTCGCCAAGGGTGCGGTGCGCAACAACCACCTCGTCAAGGTCCTCGGACAGGGCGAGATCTCCGTGGCACTGCAGGTTTCGGTTGACGCCGTCTCCGGCTCCGCCAAGGAGAAGATCGCCGCCGCCGGCGGCACCGTCACCGAGCTCGTCTGAGACAACTCGGACAACTCGATGGCTTGAACATCCGACCGGGGATGCCTCTTATTCGAGGCATCCCCGGTTGGTCGTTCCTAGGCAGGCATGGTCGCCGGTAAGGTGGCGTGCGTTGTTGTGTGGTAACCCCCCTGGGC
This sequence comes from Streptomyces sp. NPDC001832, assembly GCF_040297265.1. Taxonomy (NCBI): domain Bacteria; kingdom Bacillati; phylum Actinomycetota; class Actinomycetes; order Kitasatosporales; family Streptomycetaceae; genus Streptomyces; species Streptomyces sp. NPDC001832. The sequence goes on along the minus strand of NZ_JBEOYU010000008.1, from coordinate 124,366 downwards.
ACCCGTCCGGGGTCCTTTGACCGTTACGTATTCGTCGATCCTCAAGACCGTCACCTCTTCGCATTGCGCGGGGGTCGCAGGAGGCACCGTGCTCACCGCGTTCGCCCGGGCGTTCAAGACGCCCGACCTGCGCAAGAAGCTGCTCTTCACGCTCGGCATCATCGTGGTCTACCGGCTCGGGGCGCACATCCCGGTGCCGGGAGTGAGCTACGAGAACGTTCAGATGTGTGTTGATCAGGCCAGCAAGGGCAACAACAGCCTCTTCGGCCTGGTGAACATGTTCAGCGGTGGTGCATTGCTGCAGATCACGATCTTCGCGCTCGGCATCATGCCGTACATCACGGCCAGCATCATCCTTCAGCTGCTGACCGTGGTGATTCCCCGACTCGAGTCACTCAAGAAGGAGGGGCAGTCCGGCCAGGCCAAGATCACGCAGTACACGCGTTATCTGACGGTCGCGCTCGCCATCCTCCAGGGCACCGGGCTGGTGGCCACCGCCACCAGTGGCGCGCTGTTCAGCGGCTGCCCGGTCGCCGACCAGATCGTGCCGGACCAGTCGATCTTCACGATCATCGTCATGGTGATCACGATGACCGCGGGCACCGCGGCCCTCATGTGGCTCGGTGAGCTCATCACCGACCGCGGCATCGGCAACGGCATGTCGATCCTGATGTTCATCTCGATCGCCGCCAGCTTCCCCGGCTCCCTGTGGGCCATCAAGACCAGCGGCAAGCTGGCCGACGGCTGGATCGAGTTCGGCACCGTCATCCTGATCGGCTTCGTGATGGTGGCCCTCGTCGTCTTCGTCGAGCAGGCCCAGCGCCGTATCCCGGTGCAGTACGCGAAGCGCATGATCGGCCGCAGGTCGTACGGCGGTACCTCGACGTACATCCCGCTGAAGGTGAATCAGGCGGGTGTGATTCCCGTCATCTTCGCTTCTTCGCTGCTCTACATCCCGGCCCTGATCGTCCAGTTCACAAACTCCACCGCGGGCTGGGCGACCTGGATCAGGGACAACTTCGTCAAGGGCGACCACCCGATCTACATCACGGCGTACTTCCTGTTGATCGTCTTCTTCGCCTTCTTCTATGTGGCGATTTCGTTCAACCCCGAGGAAGTCGCCGACAACATGAAGAAGTATGGTGGCTTCATCCCGGGTATCCGGGCTGGTCGACCTACTGCCGAGTACCTGAGCTACGTGCTCAACAGGATCACTTGGCCGGGCTCGCTGTACCTGGGCCTGATCGCTCTGGTGCCGACAATGGCGTTGGCAGGCTTCGGCGGTGCTAACCAGAACTTCCCGTTCGGCGGGACAAGCATCCTCATCATCGTGGGTGTGGGTCTGGAGACCGTGAAGCAGATTGAGAGTCAGCTCCAGCAGCGCAATTACGAAGGGTTCCTCCGCTGATGCGAATCGTCCTCGTCGGGCCGCCCGGTGCCGGCAAGGGAACGCAGGCTGCGTACCTTGCCAAGAACCTGTCGATTCCGCAGATCTCCACGGGCGATCTCTTCCGTGCCAACATCAGCCAGGGCACCGACCTTGGCAAGCAGGCCCGCGCCTTCATGGACGCAGGGGAGTTGGTGCCGGACGAGGTCACCATCGGGATGGCCAAGGACCGCATGTCCCAGCCGGACGCCGAGAACGGCTTCCTGCTGGACGGCTTCCCGCGCAATGTGGGTCAGGCCGAGGCTCTTGACGCCATGCTCAAGGACGAGGGCACCAAGCTGGACGCGGTCCTGGACCTGGAGGTCCCCGAGGACGAGGTGGTCAAGCGCATCGCCGGCCGCCGAATCTGCCGGAACGACGGCTCGCACGTCTTCCATGTGACGTACAACCCGCCGAAGACCGAGGGCGTCTGCGACACCTGCGGCGGTGAGCTGTACCAGCGCGACGACGACACCGAGAACACGGTTCGTACCCGGCTGGAGGTCTACCACACGCAGACCGAGCCGATCATCGACTACTACAGGGCCCAGAACCTGGTGGTCACCATCTCCGCGCTCGGCAAGGTCACCGATGTGACCGAGCGGGCGATGGAGGCTCTCAAGGCCGACAGGGGCTGACAGAGCAACCCGCAGTACTTGTGCAGTCGGCCGCGGCGTCCATGGGCGCCGCGGCCGACTGCTTGCGCCGTATCGTTGAGTACGCCGCACCCGTCACCGATCGATGCAGTCCGATGCAGAGAGGCGCCGCGCAATGGTGCAGATCAAGACCCCTGAGCAGATCGCGAAGATGCGCGAGGCGGGGCTGGTGGTCGCTGCCATTCACGCGGCCACCCGCGAGGCGGCGGTCCCCGGTGCCACCACGCTGGACCTGGACCGGGTCGCCCGCAAGGTGATCGCCGACCACGGAGCAAAGTCGAACTTCCTCGGGTACGGCGGGTTCCCCGCGACCATCTGCACCTCGGTAAACGAGGTCGTCGTCCACGGCATCCCGGACGACAAGACCGTCCTCAAGGACGGCGACATCATCTCCATCGACGCCGGCGCGATCGTCGACGGCTGGCACGGCGACGCCGCGTACACGGCATTCGTCGGCACTGGCCACGCTCCGGAGCTGATCGAGCTCTCCCGGGTGACCGAGGAGTCCATGTGGGCCGGTATCGCCGCGATGAAGGTGAACAACCGCCTCGTCGACATCTCGAAGGCGATCGAGTCCTACATCCGCCGCCAGCCCCGCCCCGCCACCGGCAAGTACGGGATCATCGAGGACTACGGCGGTCACGGCATCGGCACCGAGATGCACATGGACCCGCACCTGCTGAACTACGTCGCCCGCAAGCGCGGCAAGGGCATCAAGCTCGTGCCCGGCGTCTGCCTGGCCATCGAGCCGATGGTTTCCCTCGGTACGCCGCAGACCGAGGTGCTTCAGGACGACTGGACCGTGATCACGACGGACGGCACCTGGTCCTCCCACTGGGAGCACTCGATCGCGCTCACCGAGCAGGGCCCGCTGGTCCTGACGGCCCCCGACTGCGGCAAGGCGAAGCTGGCCCAATACGGGATCGAGACGGCACCGGACCCTTCCCCGAGGTCTTGAGGACCACCCGAGGTCTTGAGGACCAGGGGAGACCCCGTCGGCCGATTTGACCCTCTTGTGGAGGTCTAAGGATCTCCTGGGGCGGGCAAACTTGACGGATTCGTCTTTTGGGGTCCGCTGACGTAGACTGACGCGTCGGCTCTTGTGCATCCGTGTGTCCACATGTCCACGTGCGATGCCAAAAGTCGATCAAGGTAGCCGATTCGAAAGGCGAAGCGTGGCCAAGAAGCAAGGTGCCATCGAAATTGAGGGCACCGTGATCGAGTCCCTCCCGAACGCCATGTTCAAGGTGGAACTCCAGAACGGTCACAAGGTCCTCGCGCACATCAGCGGCAAGATGCGGATGCACTACATCCGAATCCTTCCGGATGACCGGGTCGTCGTGGAGCTCTCTCCGTACGACCTGACGCGTGGCCGGATCGTCTACCGCTACAAGTAGATCTTGCCCGCACCCCGCTTCGGCGTGGTGATGGCACTGACCCGGAGAACCTGACATCCCATGAAGGTCAAGCCGAGCGTCAAGAAGATCTGCGACAAGTGCAAGGTGATCCGCCGCCACGGTCGGGTCATGGTCATCTGCGACAACCTGCGCCACAAGCAGCGCCAGGGCTGACGCACGACCCCCTGCATCTCGCAGCACTTCGCGCGACGCACGTAATACGTACATACGCAGAGCCCGTCCAAGCTTCGGCTGACGACACCTCCGGCGGGGGCCGGGGACCCGGGCGTACCACCTCTCACCGCGAGAGGTCGGCGATCGGGAGTGGCACTGTGGAAGACCCCCGAAATGACAACTGGAGCCATTGAATGGCACGCGTTTCAGGTGTTGACATCCCGCGCGAAAAGCGCGTGGAGGTTGCCCTCACCTACGTCTTCGGTATCGGGCGCACCCGGTCCAAGGAGATTCTCGCCACCACCGGCGTGAACCCGAACACCCGCGTTCGTGACCTGGCCGAAGAGGACCTGGTCAAGATCCGCGAGTACGTGGACGCCAACCTCCGCACCGAGGGTGACCTCCGTCGCGAGATCCAGGCCGACATTCGCCGCAAGGTCGAGATCGGCTGCTACCAGGGCCTGCGTCACCGCCGCGGTCTGCCGGTCCACGGCCAGCGCACCAGCACGAACGCTCGTACCCGCAAGGGCCCGCGTCGCGCGATCGCCGGTAAGAAGAAGCCGGGCAAGAAGTAGTCCTCAGCGGACGCACTGCGGGCGTCCGGGCCACCGGTCATCCGCAGCAACCAGCGGTCTTCGCTGTAGGACCGATCACCTCCCCTCTCCATCTGGAGTCAAGACATGCCCCCCAAGGGTCGTCAGGGCGCAGCCAAGAAGGTGCGTCGCAAGGAAAAGAAGAACGTCGCTCACGGCCACGCGCACATCAAGAGCACGTTCAACAACACGATCGTCTCGATCACGGACCCCTCGGGCAACGTGATCTCCTGGGCCTCCGCCGGCCACGTCGGCTTCAAGGGCTCGCGCAAGTCCACTCCCTTCGCCGCGCAGATGGCCGCCGAGTCGGCCGCCCGCCGCGCGCAGGAGCACGGCATGCGCAAGGTTGACGTCTTCGTCAAGGGTCCGGGCTCCGGCCGCGAGACCGCGATCCGTTCGCTCCAGGCCACCGGCCTGGAGGTCGGCTCGATCCAGGACGTCACCCCCACTCCGCACAACGGATGCCGGCCGCCCAAGCGTCGCCGCGTCTGACGTCTTCGCGGTAGAGCAACGCGGGTCCGGGCGGTACGGCTCCTTCGGGTCGTGCCGCCCGTACCCTTGTCAGTACCTGGGGGCGTCAAATAGTGGGCGCCCACGACTGAAGGAACGCAACATGCTTATCGCTCAGCGTCCGTCGCTGACCGAAGAGGTCGTTGACGAGTTCCGCTCCCGGTTCGTCATCGAGCCGCTGGAGCCGGGCTTCGGTTACACCCTCGGCAACTCTCTTCGCCGTACGCTCCTCTCCTCGATTCCCGGCGCTGCTGTCACCAGCATCCGGATCGACGGTGTCCTGCACGAGTTCACCACCGTGCCGGGCGTCAAGGAGGACGTCACCGACCTCATTCTCAACATCAAGCAGCTGGTCGTCTCCTCGGAGCACGACGAGCCGGTCGTGATGTACCTGCGCAAGCAGGGCCCCGGCCTGGTCACCGCTGCTGACATCGCCCCGCCGGCCGGTGTCGAGGTCCACAACCCGGACCTGGTCCTGGCCACGCTGAACGGCAAGGGCAAGCTGGAGATGGAGCTGACCGTCGAGCGCGGTCGTGGCTACGTCTCCGCCGTCCAGAACAAGCAGGTGGGCCAGGAGATCGGCCGTATCCCGGTCGACTCCATCTACTCGCCGGTGCTCAAGGTCACGTACAAGGTCGAGGCGACCCGTGTCGAGCAGCGCACCGACTTCGACAAGCTGATCGTCGACGTCGAGACCAAGCAGGCCATGCGTCCCCGTGACGCCATGGCGTCGGCCGGTAAGACCCTGGTCGAGCTGTTCGGTCTGGCGCGTGAGCTCAACATCGATGCCGAGGGCATCGACATGGGCCCGTCCCCGACGGACGCAGCGCTCGCTGCCGATCTGGCCCTGCCGATCGAGGAGCTCGAGCTCACGGTCCGTTCGTACAACTGCCTCAAGCGTGAGGGCATCCACTCCGTGGGTGAGCTCGTGGCTCGTTCCGAGGCCGACCTGCTCGACATCCGCAACTTCGGTGCGAAGTCGATCGACGAGGTCAAGGCGAAGCTGGCCGGTATGGGCCTGGCGCTCAAGGACAGCCCGCCCGGATTCGACCCGACGGCCGCGGCCGACGCGTTCGGCGCCGATGACGACGCGGACGCCGGTTTCGTGGAGACCGAGCAGTACTGATTTGCCTCCGGCTGGGGTGCCCAGGTCTTCCGGGCGCCCCGGACCGCTTTATCTTCCGTGTGGCGTCCGCCGCACGGGAACTGACACCGGTACCTGATACGGCCGGTGCAGCACACAAGGAGAAAAACCATGCCGAAGCCCGCCAAGGGTGCCCGTCTGGGCGGCAGCGCTGCGCACGAGAAGCTTCTTCTCAACAACCTTGCGAAGTCGCTGTTCGAGCACGGCCGCATCACCACGACCGAGGCCAAGGCCCGCCGCCTGCGTCCGGTCGCCGAGCGTTTCATCACCAAGGCGAAGAAGGGCGACATCCACAACCGTCGCCTGGTGCTGCAGTCGATCACGGACAAGAGCGTCGTGCACACGCTCTTCACCGAGATCGCCCCGCGGTACGAGAACCGCCCCGGTGGTTACACCCGCATCACCAAGATCGGCAACCGTCGTGGCGACAACGCCCCGATGGCCGTCATCGAGCTGGTCGAGGCGCTGACCGTGGCCCAGCAGGCCACCGGTGAGGCCGAGGCCGCGACCAAGCGTGCGGTCAAGGAAGACGCCCTCAAGAAGGACGAGGCGCCGGCCGAGTCCGTCGAGGACGCCAAGCCGGCCGAGGCCGACGCGCCCGCCGCGGAAGCGGCTGATGTGGAAGCCAAGGACGCCTGAGCGTTCTGAGACCACTGGACGGGCCCGCATCACCCTTCGGGGCGGTGCGGGCCCGTTCCGTATGCACTGGCAGAAAAGGATCCTTCGGTGAGTGACGAGGTAGAGCCCGGCTTCGTACGGGTGCGGCTGGACCTGGCGTACGACGGCAAGGACTTCTCCGGCTGGGCCAAGCAGACCTCCAGGCGGACTGTCCAGGGGGAGATCGAGGACGCGCTGCGGACCGTGACGCGGTCCTCGCGGACGTACGACCTGACCGTCGCCGGGCGCACCGATGCCGGGGTGCACGCCCGGGGCCAGGTCGCCCATGTCGACCTGCCGGAAGAGGTGTGGGCCGAGCACGCGGACAAGCTGCTGCGGCGGTTGGCCGGACGGATGGCGCCCGATGTACGGATCTGGCGGATCGCGGAGGCTCCGGCCGGATTCAATGCCCGGTTCTCGGCGCTGTGGCGTCGTTACGCGTATCGCGTCGCCGACCGGCCCGGCGGGGTTGATCCGCTGTTGCGCGGTCATGTGCTGTGGCACGACCGGTCGTTGGACGTCGACGCCATGAACGAGGCGGCGGCCCGGATAGTCGGGGAGCACGACTTCGCCGCGTACTGCAGGAAGCGCGAGGGCGCGACGACCATCCGTACGTTGCAGAAGCTGAGTTGGGTACGGGAAGAGCCGTCCGGGATCATGACGGCGACCGTGCAGGCCGATGCGTTCTGCCACAACATGGTGCGGGCGCTGATCGGGGCGGCGCTGTTCGTCGGGGACGGGCGCCGCCCGGCGGAGTGGCCCGCACAGGTGCTGGCGGCACGGGTACGGGACCCCGGCGTGCATGTGGTGCGCCCCCATGGGCTGACGCTGGAGGAAGTGTCCTACCCGGCCGACGAGTTGCTGGCCGCCCGCTCCAAGGAGGCGCGCAATGTGCGCTCGCTCCCCGGAGCCGGCTGCTGCTGAGCCCCGCGGGGAAGGGTGAGGAGGAACGCGGGGCGCACGAGTTCCCTGGCCGTGTCAGAGGCTGTCGGGTGCGGTGGCCGCCGCCGATGCCTGGAGCTCTCCGCGGTGGTGGATTTGACGGAACGTGAAGTTCGTCAGGTCGTTGCCGATGGTGAAGACGTTCTTGTCGGCCTTGGTGACGTCCTTGCCGCTGGTGAACCCGCTGATGGCGAAGTAGGCGTAGCGGCCGTAGAAGTTGGCGGTACGGCGGCAGACCGATCCTGCGGAGCAGAAGGCCGGCACACCCGCGCCGCTCAGTGCGGCGACGCTGCCGCTCGACTGCTGGGCCGCCTTCTTCGCCTGGGCTTCCGTCTCGAAGACCGCGACGCCGATGGTGACGGCGACGCCGTCCTTGCTGTACGTGGCCCGGATGACCTGGTCGCAGCCGTTGTTGACGAGGATCGAGCCGAGTGCGTCCTTGGTGGTCGCGGCGCAGTTCGTCGTCTGCTGCGTCGCGCCCTTGATGTAGACGCGGTCGCCCATCGTCAGCTTCTTGCCGGGGAAGAACGCGTCGACGGTGATCGGCGCCTTGTCCTTCCTGACGTCGGATATGTAGTCCTTCGGGTCCGGCGGGGGCGGTGGCGCCACCGAGGAGAAGGACGGCTCGGGCTCGGCGGTGTTGTCCGGCAGGTCGGTCGGTGCCGGCAGTTCGCTCGCGTTCTTGCCCGAGCCGGTGGAGCTGTTGCCGTTGTTGATCGAGATGACCGCCGTCGCCACGACGGCTCCGACCGCCGCGGTGGCGAGCACGCCACCGCCGATGAGCAGCCACTTCTTGCGGCGGCTGCGCGCGGCGGACTCGTCGGCCAGCGCTGCCCAGTCCGGAGTCTGTGTGCCCCCGGGCCCCCAGGAGGGCCCCCCTTGCCCAAAGCTCATGCGGCGAATCCTAGACGGAACACAAACCGGTTGGGCCAGGGCTTCGCGGCCCGCGACAATGCTGTGCATGGGACATCTCGAAGCAGGCCACCTGGAGTACTACCTACCGGACGGGCGGGTGCTGCTCGGCGATGCTTCGTTCCGGGTGGCGGACGGGGCTGTGGTCGCCCTCGTGGGGGCGAACGGCGCCGGAAAGACCACGTTGCTGAGGCTGCTGGCCGGGGAGCTCCAGCCGCACGGCGGGTCCGTGTCGGTGAGCGGCGGGCTCGGGGTGATGCAGCAGTTCGTGGGCTCCGTGCGGGACGACCGTACGGTCCGGGATCTGCTGATCTCCGTCGCCCAGCCCCGTATCCGGGAGGCTGCGCTAGCGGTCGACAAGGCCGAGGAGCTGATCCTCACCGCCGACGACGAGGCCGCGCAGATGAAGTACGCGCAGGCCCTGAGCGACTGGGCGGAGGCCCGCGGGTACGAGGCCGAGACGGTGTGGGACATGTGCACCATGGCCGCGCTCGGTGTCCCGTACGAGAAGGCGCAGTGGCGGGAGGTGCGCACGCTGTCCGGCGGTGAGCAGAAGCGGCTGGTGCTGGAGGCGCTGCTGCGCGGGCCGGACGAGGTGCTGCTGCTCGACGAGCCGGACAACTATCTCGACGTCCCCGGGAAGCGGTGGCTGGAGGAGAAGCTGAAGGAGACCCGTAAGACGGTCCTCTTCGTCTCACACGACCGGGAGCTGCTGTCCAGGGCCGCCGAGAAGATCGTCAGCGTCGAACCGAGTCCGGCGGGCAGCGACGTGTGGGTGCACGGCGCCGGTTTCGATACGTACCACCAGGCTCGCAAGGACCGGTTCGCCCGGTTCGAGGAGCTGCTGCGGCGCTGGGAGGAGGAGCACGCCCGACTGAAGGCGCTGGTCCACCGGCTGCGGCAGCAGGCGGCGAGCAGCCCCGACATGGCGTCCCGCTACCGGGCGATGCAGACCCGCTTCAAGAAGTTCGAGGACGCGGGACCGCCGCCGGAGCCGCCGCGCGAGCAGGACATCAAGATGCGCCTTCGCGGCGGCCGGACCGGCGTCCGGGCGGTGACGTGTACGGGGCTGGAGCTCACCGGGCTGATGAAGCCATTCGACCTGGAGATCTTCTACGGGGAGCGGGTCGCCGTCCTCGGCTCGAACGGCTCCGGGAAGTCGCACTTCCTGCGGCTGCTCGCGGGCGAGCCGGTGGCGCACACGGGGGAGTGGAAGCTCGGGGCACGCGTCGTACCGGGTCACTTCGCGCAGACGCATGCCCATCCGGAGCTGCTGGGCCATACGCTCGTCGAGATCCTGTGGAGCGAACACGCCAAGGACCGAGGCGGGGCGATGTCCGTACTGCGGCGGTACGAGCTGGAGCGGCAGGGCGACCAGCCGTTCGAGAAGCTGTCCGGCGGGCAGCAGGCGCGGTTCCAGATCCTGCTGCTGGAGCTGGCCGGCACCACGGCGCTGCTGCTGGACGAGCCGACGGACAACCTGGACCTGGAGTCGGCGGAGGCCCTGCAGGACGGGCTGGAGGCATACGACGGGACGGTGATGGCCGTCACGCACGACCGCTGGTTCGCGAAGTCCTTCGACCGGTATCTGGTGTTCGGCTCGGACGGCGTCGTACGGGAGACGACGGAGCCGGTGTGGGACGAGCGGAGGGTGGAGCGGGTGCGGTGATGCTCCGCCTCGCGGCGGGGGCGTGGGCACAGGCGCGCGGGGGCGGGGCCCACCCGTCTGGGTGAACCCTCCGCGAAGGGAGGACACCTCCGATGCCCCGTCCCTAGCGTGTCCGCATGGTCAGCTCATCACACGAGGCGATGCACCGGATTTTCCAGGAGGATCCCGGCGTTTTCGCACGGACTTTCCGCACGCTGGGGCTTCCCTTTCCGGAACCCGTCGCGGTGTCCCTCATGCCTACCGATCTCACCGAGATCCAGCCGCTCGAAAGGCGGGTGGACACCCTTCTGCGGATCGACGCGGCCGAAGGCGAAAGCTATCTGTTGGCCGTGGAAGCGCAGGGCAAGAAGGATCGGGGCAAGCCCGGCAGCTGGGCCTATTACATGGCCCACTTGTACGCGAAGTACCGGCTTCCCCCGCTCCTCCTGGTGACGTGCCAGGACAGTTCGACGGCCGAGTGGGCAGCCGAGACGGTGGTCATCGGTCCGGCGGCATGGCCGACGCTGTCGCTGCGCCCGTTGGTGCTCGGGCCGCACAACGTCCCAGTCTTCACCGATGTCGACGCCGCCGCGCGGGACATTCCCCTCGCCACGCTCTCGGCCATCACGCATGGTAAGAATCCGAATGCTGGAGCCATACTGAAGGCATTGGCCGCCGCTCTGCAGACGGTAGACGAAGATACGGCGATGATTTTCGCCGAACTCACGGAACTCGGCCTGGGCTCCGCTCCGGCCGCACAGATCTGGAGGGATCTGATGGCTGTCGACCTGTCTTTCTTCCGCTCGGAGACATCTCAGCGCCTGCGTTCCGAGGCGAAGGCCATTGGGCGTGCCGAGGGGCAGGCCATTGGGCGTGTCGAGGGGCGTGTCGAGGGGCGTGCCGAGGGGCGTGCCGAGGGGCGTGCCGAGGACATTCTGCGGATTCTGTCCAAGCGCGGGGTCGAGGTGTCGGAACAGGTGCGGCGGCGGGTCGTTTCGTGCAGTGACCTCGATGTGCTGAGTGCCTGGCTGGACCAGTCCCTGACCGTCGAGGCCGCCGAGGACCTGTTCGGGGCGACCGAGGCCTGACGCAGGGGCGGCTGGAGCCGGGGCGGGCGCGCCCGAACCCCGGCCAGCCGGGGTGTAGGGGCGGTTTTGACCCGCGCGGGGGAGCAACGGTATTCTTCTGGTTTGTTATGCGTATTGGCTTGGTCGTTCTCACGCGAGGGGCCCTTACGCCGGTCCACCGGGTCGATGACCAGCGGCAGGCACTCGGGTTGCGTCCCCGCAGCGCCGTCAAGGCTGGTGTGATCGTCCGGGTGGCCTTGTCAGGACTCACTCACTGAAGAAGCGAAGGCTACGACCGTGCGTACGTACAGCCCCAAGCCCGGCGATGTGACGCGCCAGTGGCACATCATTGACGCGCAGGACATCGTCCTGGGTCGTCTGGCCACCACGGCTGCGAACCTCCTCCGCGGCAAGCACAAGGCGGTTTACGCCCCCCACATGGACATGGGCGACTTCGTCATCATCATCAACGCCGACAAGGTTCACCTTTCCGGCAACAAGAAGACCCAGAAGATGGCGTACCGCCACTCCGGGTTCCCGGGTGGTCTCCGCTCCGTCCGTTACGACGAGCTGCTCGAGAAGAACCCCGAGAAGGCTGTCGAGAAGGCCATCAAGGGCATGATCCCCAAGAACAGCCTGGGCCGTCAGATGCTCTCGAAGCTCAAGGTCTACGCGGGCGACCAGCACCCGCACGCTGCTCAGCAGCCGGTCCCGTTCGAGATCACCCAGGTCGCGCAGTAGTTCCGGCCTCCCCCTAAGACCATAAGAAAGATCTGAGGAGAATCGTGGCCGAGACCACTGTTGAGAACCCCGTCGAGGGCACCGAGGGCGAAGAGGTTTTCGCTGAGGTGACCACCTTCGAGTCCGAGGTTCCCGTCGAGGGCGAGTACACCAGCGAGTCGCTGGCTTCCCGCTTCGGCGACCCGCAGCCCGCCGCCGGCCTTGGCCGTCGGAAGAACGCCATCGCCCGCGTCCGGATCGTTCCGGGCACCGGCAAGTGGAAGATCAACGGTCGCACCCTTGAGGACTACTTCCCCAACAAGGTGCACCAGCAGGAAGTCAACGAGCCCTTCAAGGTGCTCGAGCTCGACGACCGCTACGACGTCATCGCCCGCATTTCGGGTGGCGGCGTCTCGGGTCAGGCCGGCGCCCTGCGCCTCGGTGTGGCCCGTGCGCTGAACGAGGCGGACGTGGACAACAACCGCGCCCCGCTGAAGAAGGCCGGCTTCCTCTCCCGCGACGACCGTGCGGTCGAGCGCAAGAAGGCCGGTCTCAAGAAGGCCCGTAAGGCCCCGCAGTACAGCAAGCGCTAAACCGCCTGCTCATCTGCTTTACACGTTCGCCCCGGCGGCACACCTTGTGCTTGCCGGGGCGTTCGTCTATCGCCAACCTCGGGCGTATAACGGCATAAGACGTTCATACGCTTGCGTACGCAGCGCAGCGGTGTGTTGCGTTGCGTTGTCCGGCGACGGATGCGCCGCGTTCTGCGCATCGTGTTGCCGTGTTGCTGTGTTGCGTTGGTTTGCTTTGGTTTGGTTTGCGGTTTCGGAGCATTTTCGGAGGACACCAGTGGGACGACTCTTCGGCACGGACGGTGTGCGCGGTGTTGCCAATGCGGATCTGACGGCTGAGCTGGCGCTCGGTCTCTCGGTCGCTGCGGCGCATGTGCTTGCCGAGGCGGGCACCTTTGAGGGGCATCGGCCGACAGCCGTGGTGGGACGTGATCCACGTGCGTCCGGAGAGTTCCTTGAGGCCGCCGTCGTGGCCGGCCTCGCCAGCGCGGGCGTGGACGTCCTGCGGGTCGGTGTGCTGCCCACCCCTGCGGTGGCGTACCTCACCGGCGCGCTGGGCGCCGACCTCGGTGTGATGCTCTCCGCCAGCCACAACGCCATGCCGGACAACGGGATCAAGTTCTTCGCCCGTGGCGGTCACAAGCTCGCCGACGAGCTGGAGGACCGGATCGAGACCGTCTACGAGCAGCACCGCACCGGTGAGCCCTGGGCGCGTCCGACGGGCGCCGGGGTGGGCCGGGTCACCGACTACGCCGAGGGCTTCGACCGGTACGTCGCCCACCTCATCGCCGTCCTCCCGAACCGGCTCGACGGGCTGAAGGTCGTCCTCGACGAGGCACACGGCGCAGCCGCCCGGGTCTCGCCCGAGGCCTTCGCGCGGGCCGGCGCCGAGGTGATCACGATCGGCGCGGAACCCGACGGTCTGAACATCAACGACGGCTGCGGCTCCACCCACCTGGAGCAGCTGAAGGCCGCCGTCGTCGAGCACGGCGCCGACTTCGGCATCGCGCACGACGGCGACGCCGACCGCTGCCTCGCCGTGGACGCCACGGGCGCGGAGGTCGACGGCGACCAGATCCTGGCCGTGCTCGCCCTCGCCATGCGTGAGGCCGGGCAGCTGCGCAAGGACACCGTGGTCGGCACGGTCATGTCCAACCTCGGCTTCAAGATCGCGATGGAACGGGAGGGCATCCAGCTCGTCCAGACCGCTGTCGGCGACCGTTACGTACTGGAGTCGATGAAGGCCGAGGGCTTTGCGCTGGGCGGTGAGCAGTCCGGCCATGTCATCGTCCTGGACCACGCCACGACCGGCGACGGCACGCTGACCGGCCTGATGCTGGCGGCCCGGGTCGCCGCCACCGGCCGTACGCTCGCCGAGCTGGCCGGGGTCATGCAGCGGCTGCCCCAGCTGCTGATCAACGTCCCCGACGTCGACAAGTCCCGGGTCGACACCTCCCCGGAGCTGGCCGCGGCGGTCGCCGATGCCGAGCATGAGCTGGGGTCCAACGGGCGTGTGCTGCTGCGCCAGTCGGGCACGGAGCCGCTGGTACGCGTCATGGTCGAGGCGGCCGACATCGAGCAGGCACGGACGGTCGCCGAGCGGCTGGCCGATGTGGTGAAGTCCACGCTCGGCTAGCGCGTGTTTCGAAAGTCCCGTCCGGCCGGGCGCGCGCGGGCGAACCCCTCGACAGGCGAGGGGAAGCGCATCGAGGCGCCCGGCCCGACGCTGTCGCTGCTTGACGACGGTGACCGTGGCCTCACCGACCGCGGCGGTGTGCTGGGTGTCAATCGTGGGTGAGGTCGTAATGGCCGGACCGGCTCGCCACGTAGCCCGTCCGGCGGCAGTGCGCCGCCCACAGGGCCCTCTGGACCAGCAGCGTCAGAGTCCCGGCGGCCACGATCCCGCCGAGGTTCGCCAGCAGCTGGGTCGTGGAGCCCGACATCTGGCTGTAGTCGCTGTAACTGAACGCCACCGCCGCATTGGCCGCGGCCGGCACGGTGGTCACCGAGATGGCGACCCCGATCAGCGCGCCGGACTTCGCCGAGGTGAGCGAGAGCGTCCCGGCGATTCCGGCCAGGAACGCCACCACGAACGACATCGCGTCCGGCTTCCAGATGAACGCCGTGCTGGGCCGGTCGGCCTCGATCATCGAACGGGTGAACAGCCCGAAGGCGTCCATCAGCCAGGCGAAGCCGGCGGTCAGTACCATCGCGACGGCGAAGCCGCCGATCAGCGCCACCAGCGACCGCCACACCAGCCGCGGAGCGCGCTGCACCAGGGCTGTGGAGATCCCGGCCAGTGGCCCGAACTCCGGGCCTACAGCCATCGCGCCCACGATCAGGATCGCGTTGTCGAGCATCACACCGCAGGCGGCGAGCATCGTCGCGACCGCGAGGAACGCCACATAGGTGACGGTGAACGTCGAATCCTCGTGGGTCGCCTCCGTCAGCTCCTCCCACAGCACCGCGTCCGCGCCCTCGCCCGGCGCCGCCTCCTCGGCCATGTCGGCGTGCGCAGAGAGTGTCAGGTCCATGTTCTCGACGGTGATCGAACCGGACTTGTCGATACCGAGCCCGCGCAGTGCGCTGATCAGCTCGTTGCCCGCCTCCCGGGCCACATCGCACAGCACCACGTCGCCCGCCGGATTACGGGCGACCCCGGACATCACCACGAGATGCGTCGTACCGACGGTGCTCTCCATCAGGTGCACCACCTCCTCCGTACGGTCGGCGGGGACGATCAGGCGCAGATGCAGCACGCGGCGGGCTCCTCGGTGATGGGCTACGGCAGGGCGTCAAGCGTTCAGAGCTTGCGCAGGGACAGCCGCTGGACCTTGTGGTCCGGCCCCTTGCGCAATACCAGAGTGGCACGGCCCCGGGTGGGCGCGACGTTCTCCACCAGATTGGGTCTGTTGATGGTCCTCCACGTCGTCGCCGCGTACTCCATCGCCTCTGCCTCGGAGACCTGGGTGTACTTGCGGAAGTACGAGAACGGGTTCTGGAACGCCGTCTCGCGCAGCTCCCGGAACCGGTTGAGATACCAGGTCTCGATGTCCTCGGTCCGCGCGTCCACGTACACACTGAAGTCGAAGTAGTCGGCGAGTCCGACCCTGGTCCGCCCGTCCTTGCCGGGCATCGCGGGCTGCAGCACGTTGAGCCCCTCGACGATCAGGATGTCGGGACGGCGTACGGTGAGCCGCTCGCCCGGCACGATGTCGTAGATCAGATGTGAGTAGACGGGCGCCGTCACCTCGTCCTTGCCGGCCTTGATGTCGGCGACGAAACGGGTCAGGGCCCGCCGGTCGTAGGACTCGGGGAACCCCTTGCGCGACATCAGCCCGCGTGCCTGGAGCTCCTTCATCGGCAGCAGGAACCCGTCCGTGGTGACGAGCTCCACCCGAGGATGCTCGGGCCAGCGCGCGAGCAGCGCCTGGAGGATACGGGCGCTGGTGGATTTGCCGACCGCGACACTGCCCGCGACCCCTATGACGAACGGGGTGCCGCGCTGCGCGCCGTGCCCGTTGCCCGCGTCCCCGAGAAAGGTGTTCAGTGCGCCGCGCAGGCCCGAGGTGGCCTGGACGTAGAGGTTGAGCAGCCGGGAGAGTGGCAGGTAGACGTCCCGGACCTCGTCGAGGTCGATGACGTCCCCGAGCCCGCGCAGCTGCTCCACCTCTTCGGCGGTCAGCGGCAGCGGCGTCTTGTCGCGCAGAGCGCTCCACTCGGCGCGCGACAGATCGACGTACGGCGTCGCCGCGTGCTCGGCGCGTCGGTGGGTGCTCCGTGGCGGCGAAGTGATCACAGCTTCATTGTTGCGGGAGTTTCAACCGAGTGGGGGGTGGGCTCGGTCACGTGGGTAGCGGAGGCGGGTCCTGTGCGATCAGGGGCGGCGGCGACGGTCACTGCTTACGGTCTGGTGAAGGACCTCCTGGAGTTCCTCAAGCGCTGACCCCGCCGCACGGCCCGGGGCTGTGCGGCGGCCCGCGTGAGAACGGTCATGCCGAGGCCGCGGCGGACCGCTGTTGCTGTCCTGAAGCGCCGGATGCGGCCGCCCTCAGGCGAGCGTGACGAACTGTGTCTCGACGACGGTGAGCGGCACGACCAGGTCCTTCGGGGCCGAGGCGGCCCCGGCGCCGGTGGTGGTGAAGAGACAGACGGTGGTACCCCGGCGCATGATGATCACCTTCGCCGCGGACTCGGCCCCGTCCGTGCGCAAGGTGAGTCCGAACCCCATAGCCTGGTCCGACCCCTCGGGGGCGTGTTCCCTGACCGCGCCGGTCACCTCCCGCTCCTCACCCACGACCGTCAGGGTGAAGCCGCCGCCGCAGGAGTCGGCGGCCGTGCTGAGCTCCGCCAGCGCGTCCACGGCGTCCTCACCCTTGTACGAGGCGAGCGTCACCGTCGTCACCAGCCCGTCGTCGGACACCCGGCGCACCACGGTGTCCTCCGGGTCACCGACCGCCACGCCCACCGCCGCGCGGGCGAGCGGCCGGCACGCGCGCTCGGCGCGGACGTCCTTGGCCTTAGGCGCGTCCTTTCCGGTCGGGGTCGTCACCGTGAGCCCCGGCACGCTGTCGCGCTTCAGGGCCTTTGCCGCCAGCCCGACGGGACCGGTGGCGGCCGGGCTGGCAGCCACCCCTGACCGCAGGTCGTACTCGACCGATCCCGCGCCGCCGCCACCCGCTACGGAGCACGCCGTCGCGAGGACCAGCAAGGCGGCGGACAGCGCGCCGGCCGGTGCTGTGCGGGAGACCGCGCCGGGGCGGACGCCGCCGTGGGCGGCCGCGCCCCACTCGTACTGCTTCATCGTGTCGTCCCTCGAAGGTGCCTGGTGGTCGGGTCGGGGCAGGTCAGCCGAGCGCCTTCTTGTTCTCCCAGCCGCCGCTGATGACGGTGGTGGGGCTGCCACCCCAGGTGGCCGTCGCCTTGTAGAAGCGCAGGGTGCCGTCCGCCATGAGTGCCCAGATGTCGGGGATGCCGTCGCCGGTGACGTCGGGGGTGCCGGTCATCAGCGGGATGGCGGCCAGACCCCATCCGGTCCCGAACTCCGCGTCTGCCCCGGTGAGGGAGTTCACCGCGCTGGAAAGAGAGGTCAGGCTGGTCCCGCCCGCCGCGTCGGGCTTGCCGAGGCGGAGCAGCAGCCGGTCGGTCGCAAACGTCCGGTAGACCAGGTCCGCTGCCCCGTCGCCGTTGTAGTCGCCGACGTTGACCAGGTCGCGATTGGTCCACGCGCTCCCGGAGAGCCGTGTGGCGGTCTGGAACGTGCCGCCGGTGTAGCCGGTGAAGGCCCACAGAGTGTCGCCCGACGTCGCGAAGAGCTCGGGCCGGTTGTCCCCGGTGATGTCGCCGACCGCCAGGATCTGGGTGAAGGCCGACGGGGCAGGTGCGTTCTCCGGCAGCCACACCTCGGTGCGCTGCTCGACGTCGACGCTGCCGTAGCCGTCGCCCCGGTAGATGTAGAGCTTGCCGTCGCCCGTCCGCGCGACCAGGTCCTGGATGCCGTCGCCGGGCAGGAAGTCGCCGTTGTGGGTGATCAGCGAGGGCTTCCCGTCCTTGTCCAGCCAGTAGTCGCCGTGGTCGGAGACGCCGTCCTCGTCGAGGTCGGCCTCCAGGCTGACGCCGTCCATGTGGGCAGCCTGGAGGGAGACGTGGATGTCGCCGCTGGTGGTGGCCGGGTAGAGCCGCAGGTCGCCGGTGGCGTCCAGGAGGTAGAGGTCGGCGACCCCGTCCCCGGTCACGTCACCCGGCTTGTCCTTCGTGTCCCGGGGAGTGACGTAGAAGAGGTACTTCGTCGGAGACGACGACGTGTTGCCCGAGCTGTCGGCCGCCTTGGCGTAGAGGATGTTCGGTCCCGCGGCCAGCGGCGGGATGGCCACGGTGGCGGATCCGCCGGCGGTGACCGTCGTGGACTTGCTCAGACTGGTCGAGTTGACGGAATACAGGTATTTGACCGTGTCGGTCGAGCCCGCCGGACTGAAGGTGAAGTTCCCGGTGGTGCCGAACTTCACCTTGCTCCAGTTGGTGCCGTTGCCGTCGTCTTCGGGGTAATCGGTCGAGGTGATCTCCGGGGAGTTCGGCGCCGAGGAGTCGTACACGAAGCCGCAGTTGGCAGTTGTCGGCGGCCCGTACGTGGACGCGGCGCCCGACGAGTCGATCGCCCGGACCCGCCAGAAGTACGTCTTGCCGTTGGCGAACTCGCTCGCCGTGCCGTCTGCGCCGTCGAGAGTCACGCTGGCCGCGCCGGTCGAGTCGACCGTCCGGTTCCCGTCGTAGATCTTGGTGCTGCTGCCGGACTGCCAGATCTCGAAATCGAGGTACTTCAGGTCACCGTCCGGGTCGCTCGACTTGGCGGCCAGCGTCACGTCGCTCAGCCCCACCGAGGCGTACGGGCTGGTGGTGTCGCAGCCGGTGCCCGGCGAGATGTCGAGACCGGTGGGCTCGGCCGGCTTGCGGTTGTACGTGATCACGATCTTCGGGGCGGACTCGCCCTCGGCCTTGAACTTCTTCCAGGAGTACGAGGAGTCCTCCGTGGTCGCCTGGAGACCGATGGTGAAGTTGGTCCAGCCGCCGTTCGCCGCGTCCTGCGCGACCGACTTCCCGTCGTACACCACGTAGGCGTCCGGGCAGGACGAACTCCAGCCGTTGGCGAAGGACTTCCTTCCGATCTCCTTGGTCCAGGAGGGCTGGTTGTTCCACGTGGTGGAAGAGGAGATGCCGCCTGTGCGCCAGACCTGCATCTCGCGGGCCGAGCACGACCAGCTGTAGGTCTCGTAGAGTCTCAGGTCCGCCTTGGTGACCGTGGCGCCTTTGATGCTCGATGTCCAGGCCAGCCGGAAGAACGAGCGGGACAGACCACCGGTGGTCGACTCGTAGCCGACCCGTGCCTCGGTGGTACCGGTGTTGTAGTTCGCCCCGTCGTAGAAGCTGGATGTCGGGTACTTCTTGTACGTCGTCGTCCAGTTCTTCGTCTTGCCGGTGATCGACGGGTCGATGAAGACCGGCCAGACCGTCTTCGAGCTGGTCAGCAGTGACTCGTCCGGGGTGACGGCCAGCGTGGCGTCGGTGCTGCCGCCGCCGGTGAGCGTGGCCGCGCCCACCGCGGTGTGCGCGCCGATCTGCGGGCCGGCGAGGCCGGGGAGGTCCAGCACCTCGGCACCGGCGGAACGGAAGGCGGCGCGCGAGACGGTGCCCGCGGTGGCCGGGCCGGAGCCGTACGCCGACTGCTGCGCCGGGTCGTCGGAGGGGTCGTCCTGCGGGGCGGTCGACGTGGACGGGGTAGGGGCGGGGGCGGTGGCGCCCTCCTCCCCCTCCGGTGCCGCCGTGTCGTCGGTGTCCGGGGCGTCCGGGTCCTCAGGCGCGTCCGTGGGCTCCTCGCCCGGCTCCTCGGAGTACGACGGTGAGGGTTCGTCACTGGGCTCGGGGGCCACGGGGTCGTCGCCCTCCGTCACGGCCGGCCGGCCGGCGGAGTCCCACAGGAACGGGGTGGGCGAGACCGCAATCTCCGCACCGGCCTTGTCCGTCGCAGTGACCGCGTGCGTCACCGGGTCGAGGTGGAAGGTGAGGTCGGGGGAGCTGAGGCGGTACGAGAGGTCCGCCCCGGCGAGAGCGGAGGCCGCCTCGGCGTCGTGCACGACGAGCACATGGGTGAAGCCGCTGTCGCGTGCCGTCAGCAGCATGTCGACCCCGTCGAGCACGCCGGGATACAGGGCGGTGTCCCCGTCGATCTGCGGCTCCGGAAGCACCCCGGGCCAGCTCATGGTGATCTCGTGCCCGCCGGAGCTGAGGGTGACGAGGTCCTGGTAGGCGGAGGCGTCATCGGTGGCAGCGGTCACGGCACGGGGAGACGCAGCACGCGACACGGTGAACGAGGCGTGCTCCACCCCACCGGCCTTGCCCCTGCTCTTCCCGGCGGTGCTCGCGCCGTGGCCGGAGGAGAAGACCACCGGGTCGGACGCGGCCTTCGGCTCCCAACCCCGGTCCGTGCGGGCCAGGGTGGTGTCCAGAGACTTCCAGACACCGCCGACCTTGGCCCGTATCGGTGCCGCGCTCGCGGTGAGTTCGAAGCTGCCGTCGGGCAGTGCGAACGTCGTCGACGTGGCGTCGCGCAGGGCGGTCACCTCGACGCGCTTGCCGGTGCGGACGGCCTGCCGCTGCGCCCCGCTCTCGTCGAGCGGTGCGGTGGCCGGCGAGACCGGAGTGGCAGCCGGTGCGGCCGGGTCTGCGGGGTCGGGCCCGAGCAGGGCAAATCCGAGACCGGCCGCGACAAGCGTCGCCACTCCCGCCGCGGTGCGCCGGACGGTGGCCCGGCTGGGACGACGACGTTCCACGGTGCTGGATTCCCTCCCCCAAAAAAACGGCGTGAACCATTTCCGGAGGAGATGTCCTGGCGTCGGCAAAGCCGTACTCGCCGGGGCGTTCCGAGAATGCGCACGCCGTCACGTTTTCAGTGAGCCCCCGTCCCTCTCGGATTTCTCTCCGCTGTCCGGAGTTCCTCCCCCGACAGAGGAGGGGCGAGAGAGAAGCATGCCGGAAGGATCACATCGCATCCATAGCTGTGACCGTTCTGTGTTCGCGCCCCCGTGTTCACGGTCCGGACCCAGTCAACTCCGCTGAGCTGGCAAATCGCCCGCCCTTCACAGCCGCTGACGATTCAGCAGCGTGCGGGTACCTGGTCGAATCACTACAAAGAGTCGCGCGAGGAGGTCACTAGATGCCCCCGTTCGCCATTTTGCCCATATCTCAGTTGATCTTGAAGTGAATGCGCGACAATTTCCCGAATGAGGGAATAGCAGAGACAAAGGGAAGATGGATGAAAAATGTCGTGTGAGTGAGATCACTGCCGGGCCAGATCATTTGACGAGTTGTGAATTCGTGGCTGAACATTCGGCGCATCAAGTAGCCTTCGGCGCCCTGTGTTTCGCACGGTTCGGGCCGGTGGTCGGGATCGACTGTGGGGGGCCGCGGCCGTCGTGTGGGGATCGCTTTCGTGGAGTGGCCGGGGGAGGCTTCCCGGCACCGAGGAACAACGTCGTTGTCGGAGGCGGGCGCGCATCGGCGTGATCGTGGCCACCGCCACCGCCGTGACGGTCGGCATGCTGCCGAGCGCGTACGCCCTGCCGCCACCGAGCAGCCGATCGGGGGTCGACCTCGTCGACCTTCCGAAGCCCGTCCTCGCGGACGGTGAGGACGGCGGCGGTCTGGCCGACATGACCACCGCCGAGGTGCCACCGGCCGAGGACTACGAACCGAAGAAGACCACCGCGCCTACGGGGACCGGCATCACCACGCCGGCCACCGGCACGGTGGCGGCCCTGACGCCTGGCGAGACTCAGCCGATCAGCACGCTGCCGATCGAGATCGGTGCTCCCGCCACCGCCACCACCGAGGAGACGGCGGCGCTGGAGGGCGACTGGCAGGTCGCACTCGCCAGCCAGGCGGAGTCCGCGGCGGCCGACGTCGAGGGTCTTGTGTTCACCGTGACGCCGCCGGCCGGCGCCACGGGCGACGCGGTGGTCGCGCTCGACTACACCGACTTCGCCGAGCTGTACGGCGCCAACTGGGCGGACCGGCTTCAGCTGGTCAAGTTCCCTGAGTGCTTCCTGACCACTCCGGACGTCGAGGCGTGCTCGGAGCCGACCGAGGTCGACACCGCCAACGTCGTCGTCCCCCAGGAGACCGACGTCGAGGGTGACGGCATCCTCGACGGTGAGCGCCGCATCGAGGCCACCCTCGATGTCGCCGACCTCACCGACACGACCGCGCCCATGAGCACGGCGTCGGCGACCACCGGGTCCACGGTGTCCACGGCGCTGTACCGCACCCCCTCAACCACCTCCATCCCGCTCACCCGTGCGGCGGCCCTGAGCACGGCGGGCAACTCCGGTTCCTCCGTCTTCGTGGCCACGTCCAGCGGCGGCGGCGCGAAGGGGGACTTCTCCGCCACCCCGCTGGCCAGCGCCGGTTCCTGGACGGCGGGCAGCAGCTCGGGCGCATTCTCGTACACGTACCAGCTCCAGCCGCCGTCGGTCCCCGGCGGCCCGGCACCGAGCCTCGCCTTCGGCTACAACTCGCAAGGGGTGGACGGCCGTACGTCCGCCACCAACAACCAGGCTTCCTGGATCGGTGACGGCTGGGAGTACAACCCCGGCTCGATCACGCGCACCTACCGGACCTGCCGTGACGACACATCCGGCGGCAACAACACCAACCGCAAGACCAGCGACCTCTGTTACGGCTCCGCCAATGCGACCCTGACCCTGGGCGGGACCACCACCGAGCTCGTCAAGGACGACGACGAGAAGGGCGACGAGTGGGTCACCGCCAACGGCGACGGCTCGCGGGTCCGGCTGCTGAAGAACACCGCGCTGGGCAACGGCGACTCCCTCGGTGAGTACTGGGAGGTCACCACCCGCGACGGCACCATCTACTACTTCGGGATGCACAAGCTCCCCGGCTGGAGCGACAACGGCACCGACGCCGACGACCCGGTGACCAACTCGGTCCTCACGGTGCCCGTCTCCGGCAACCAGTCCGACGAGGACTGCTACGACGCCGACTTCGCCAACTCCTTCTGCAACCGCGGCTGGCGCTGGAATCTCGACTACGTCGTCGACACCTCCGGCAGCGCCATGTCCCTGTGGTGGGACAAGGAGAAGTCCCTCTACGCCAAGAACATGAAGTTCAAGACCCCGGTCTCCTACGACCGGGGCGGCTACCTGAAGCGCATCGACTACGGTCAGCGCGCGAGCACCCTGTTCAGCGCCCAGCCGCTGGCCCGCGTCGACTTCGCGGTCGACGAACGGTGCTTCGTCGAGGACGGCATCGCCTGCTCCGAGGACAACTTCACCTCGGGCGACTACGCCAAGAACCACATCTGGTACGACACCCCCGCCGACCTCCTCTGCCGGTCCGGCAAGGACTGCTACGTCCCGGTCCCGACCTTCTGGACGCGCAAACGCCTGGCCCAGGTCACCACCTCCACCCAGCGCACCGAGGGCTCCACCGCGCTCTCCAAGGTGGACAGCTGGACGCTGCAACAGTCGCTGCCGGCCGAACGCACCGACGAGGGCACGGCCCTGTGGCTGGACTCCATCACCCGCAGCGGATACGGCACCGACGGTAAGTCGTTGCCCCTGCGGCCGGTGACCTTCGTCCCCAACACCCAGCCCATGCCGAACCGCGTGCGCCGGGGCGAGCAGGACCCCAACCCGACGTTCGACCGCCTGCGCGTCGAGCGGATCATCAGTGAGTACGGCGGCGAGACCTTCGTCGACTACCACGAGCCCACCGGCGCGTGCAAAACCGGATCGGGCTTCCCTGCCGTCGAGAGCAACACCGGTCTGTGCTACCCGGCGTACTGGCACCCAGACCCGGACAAGGTCGACGAGTCCATCGAGTGGTTCAACAAGTACGTCGTCGACACCGTGCAGGAGCTGCCGGGCGTCAAGGGCGTCGCGACGGTCACCACGTCGTACGTCTACGGCGACAACGGCGACACCAAGGGCGCCTGGGCACTGAACCAGGCCGAGTTCTCCAAGAAGAAGACCCGCACCTACGACCAGTGGCGCGGCTTCGGCCGCGTCCGCACGATCAGCGGCGCCGACTCCTTGGACGCCTTCCAGGGCAGCGCGCGCTCCATGTCGGAGATGCGCTACTTCCGCGGCATGAACGGGGACCCGCTCCCCGGCGGCGGCAAACGCGCGGTGACCATCAAGGACAGCGACGGGGCGGACATCGCCGACGACGACCTCGCCCTCCAGGGCCGCGTCGCCGAGGAACTCAGCTACACCGGGGTCGACGGCACCCTCATCTCCCGGTCCGTCGACTACCCGAAGGTCGTGGAGCTCGCGAGCCGGACTCGCAGCGACGGCATCCCGGCACTCAAGGCATACCGGGTGCTGAACGACCACACGATCACAACGACCCGTTCCTCGGGCACGTACGACGTGAACGAGACACGGCAGTGGCGTTCGCTGCGGACCAACACCACGTACGACACCACCTACGGGCTGCCGCTCACCGTGGAATCCCTCGGTGACACCGGCAAGACCGGCGACGAGACGTGCTCGGTCCTCAGCTACGTCCACAACACGGCCACGAACCTCATCGGTCTGGAGAAGGAGACGCTGACCACCGCGGGCACCTGCGCCGCGGCCGCCACCGCACCTGTCTCCGCCCGCATCGCCGGCTCGCGTATCGCCTACGACGACGCGGCCTTCGCGGACACGCCGACGTCGGGTTCGGCGACCACCACGTGGTCGCTGACCGGCGACGGCGACGCCTGGCAGCAGACCGCGAAGCTCACCTACGACTCCTACGGGCGCGTCCTCACGACGACCAACGCCAAGAACGAGACCGAGAAGACCACCTACACACCGGACAACGGCCAGGTCTACTCGATCACCGAGGAGAACGCCAAGGGGCACACCTCCACCACGTACCTGGAGCCGGCCCGCGGCACCACGCTCAAGGAAGTCGACGCCAACGGGCTCACGACCCTCTACCAGTACGACGCCCTGGGCCGCACCACCGCCGGCTGGGGCACCTCGCAGAGCGCGAGCGAAGCCCCCTCGGTGAAGTTCGCGTACAACACCGCGCCCAGCGAACCCGTTTCCGTGGTCAGCTCCACGCTCAAGGACAACGGCGTCGACTACGACGACTCGGTGGTCTTCTACGACGGCCTCGGCCGTGAGCGCCAGCGCCAGGAGCCGGCCGTCGGCGACGGACGACTCATCACGGACACGATCTACAGCGCCAACGGCACCATCGAGCGGACCAACAACGGCTACTACGCCGACGGCCTGCCGCAGACGGTGATGTTCGAGGTCGACTCCGACTTCAAGATCCCGAACGCGACGCTGTACCAGTACGACGGCCAGGGACGCATCCTCGCGGAGACCCCGTACATGGCGGGCGCCACGGTTGCCGCCAAGGCCACGCGCTACGAGTACGGCTACGACTGGTCCACGGTCATCCCGCCCAGCGGCGGCGCCGCCCAGCGCAGCTGGAGCGACGCGCAGGGGCGGACCGTCCGGGTCGACACCTTCACGGACGCGGCACGCACCGAGTTCCGCTCGACCACCTACTCCTTCGACGCACGGGGCGACCAGGTCAAGGCGGAGGACTCGTCCAAGAACGTCTGGTCCTGGACCTACGACGCGCTCGGCCGTCAGCTGACCTCCACCGATCCGGACACCGGCACGAGCAGCACCACGTACGACGTGCTCGGCCGGCCCGAAACGGTCACCGACAGCAAGCAGAACACGATCTGGACGGCGTACGACGAACTCGGCCGCGCGACCGAGCAGCGACGCGACTCGTCCACCGGTGAACTGCTGACCTCGTCCGTCTACGACCAGGTCATCGGCGGTCTCGGCCTGCCGTCCTCGTCCACCCGCTACACGGACGGACTGCCGTACACCAACACGATCACCGGCTACACCCCCGAGTACCAGCCGACCGGGACCAAGCTGACGCTGCCCGCGACGATCGCGGCGCAGTACGGGCTGCAGGAGACGTACGCCTACGCCTACGAGTACAGCGAGAGCGGCCAGCTGAGGACGGCGTCCCTTCCGGCGGCGGGCGGACTGTCCCCGGAGAAGATCGTCACCCGGTACAACGAGGACGGTCTGCCGGTCTCGACGTCCGGTCTCGACTGGTACAACGCGGACACCGACTACAGCGTCTACGGCCAGGTGCTCCGGGCCGTCACGGGTGAGAACCCCAATCGGGTCTGGACGACCAACCTGTACGACGAGCGCACCGGTGAGCTGACGAAGTCGTACACCGACCGCGAGTCCACCAGCGACACCTCGGCGGTGCTCGGCAATCGCGTCAACATGCGTTCCTACGCGTACGACCCGGCCGGCAACGTCACGAAGATCGAGGACGAGGTCGACTCGGTCACCGACCGCCAGTGCTTCAGCTACGACCCCATCGGTCAGCTGACGGAGGCGTGGACGGCGTCGGACACCGAGTGCGCGGTGCAGGCCGACGGGACGCCGAGCGCGCCGACGATCGGTGCCGCGGGCGACGGGTACCACAAGTCGTACACGTACGACGCGATGGGCAACCGCAAGACCGAGGTCGACCACTACCTCGGCGCCGCAGGCAGCCCGACCACGGTCCTCGACCCGGCCAAGGACGCCACCACCTCGTACACCTACGGCAAGGCGGACGGCACCCAGCCGCACACCCTGACCGGGATATCGTCCACCTACCTGACGGACGCGGGTGCCAAGGTCACCAAGGCCTCGACCCGTACGTACGACAAGGCCGGAAACACCGAGACCCGGACCGACGGCGGTGACGAACAGGGTCTCACCTGGACTTGGGACGGCAAGCTGGAGTCGGTCACCGGCTTCGGCGAGAGCGGCGCGGGTGCCTGGATCGGTCTCTCCGGCAAGTGCCTCGATCTCTCGTCCGGTTCAACGGTCGCGGGCACCGCGCTCCAGCTCTACGCCTGCAACGGCACCCGCGCCCAGCAGTTGAGGATCGAGGGTGCCACGCCCACTGATTCGTCCAAGGGCGCGTTGAAGGTCCTCGGCCGGTGTGTCGTGCCGAAGGATGGCGCGACCGCTGATGGAACAGCGGTCGTGATCGCGGACTGCACCGGGGCCGAGGCCCAGCAGTGGACCGCGGTCGAGGCCGGTCACAAGCTCAAGCACGTCGCCTCGGGCAAGTGCCTGGTGGTCCCGGGCGGCAACTCGGCCTCGGGCACGGACCTTCAGCTCGGTACGTGTGACGCGAGCGGGGCGGCCCAGTCGTGGGCCCCGGCGGACGAGACCACGTACGTCTACGGGCCTTCCGGTGAGCGGCTGATGGCGCTCACCGCGAGTACCCGGACGCTGTACCTCGGGGACACCACTGTCTCGGTCAATGTCGACGGGACGCCTGCCTACACCGAGCGTTACTACCAGCAGGCCGGCGGGCCGGTGGTGATGCGGTTCAAGCAGGGCGGCGGCGCCGACCAGTTGTCGATGCAGGTCACCGACCAGAACGGCACGGCCTACGCCAACGTCAAGCTGGCCGCGGGCAACGCGGTGAAGTTCGAGAAGACCGATCCGTTCGGTGTCGCCCGCAAGGAGAGCGCCAACTGGCAGTCCCACAAGGGGTACATCGGAGGCACCGATGACGACTCCAGCGGGCTCGTGCACCTCGGCGCCCGCGAGTACGACCCTCAGACGGGGCGGTTCATCTCGGCCGACCCGGTGCTGGACCTGGCCGACCCGGTCCAGATGAACGGGTACGTCTACTGCGAGAACAACCCGGTCACCTTCGCCGACCCGAGCGGTCTGATGTCGGACGACGGCAGCGGAGGCAGAGGCTATGGCGGTGGTGGTGGCACCGCCGAGACTGCCGAGGAGGCGTGGGCCAACCAGCAGCTGAACACGTCGATGTCCGACATCATCCTCAACGTCGGCTGGGCGGTCTTCAAGGAGTTCGTCGGCTGGAACGATGTCGTGAGCTGCTTCTCGCGCGGCGACATGTGGGCCTGCGGTTCGCTGATCATCGACGCGATCCCGTTGACGTCGGTCTTCAGCAAGGGCAAGAAGATCTGGCGCGCGGTCGAGAAGACGTTCAGCGCGATCAGCGCCTGGCGCAAGGCCCAGGAGAAGGCCCGCCAGATCATCGCGGCGGCCAAGGCAGCCCGCGAAGCGGCCAAGCGCGCTGCCGCGGCGGCCAAGGCGGCTGCCAAGAAGGCCGCGCAGCAAGCGAAGAAGAAAGCACAGGAAGCAGCCACCAGAGCAGCGAAAAAGGCTGCTGAAAAGACAGGAAGTCCCCTTCAGAAGAGCAAGAATATCGCGGCCAAGGACAACGAGAAAGTCAAGAGCGCCGCGCAGAAAGTCACCAAGAAGCCGTCGAAGGACAGTGCCGACGGAGGGGGTGCCAACTGCCCCATCGCCAACAGCTTCGTTCCGGGCACCAAGGTCGTGATGGCGGACGGTTCCACCAAGCCGATCGAGGACATCCGCAACGGTGACGAGGTCCTGGCGACCGACCCCGAGACCGGCGAAACACAAGCCGAGACGGTGACTGCCCAGATCGAGGGCGA
This sequence comes from Streptomyces sp. NPDC001832, assembly GCF_040297265.1. Lineage (NCBI taxonomy): Bacteria > Bacillati > Actinomycetota > Actinomycetes > Kitasatosporales > Streptomycetaceae > Streptomyces > Streptomyces sp. NPDC001832. The sequence continues at coordinate 95,897 of NZ_JBEOYU010000008.1, read as the reverse complement.
AGGTGTCAAGCACCTCGTCAAGGTCACGATCGACATCGATGGCGACCAGGGTGACCAGACCTCCTCGGTCACAGCCACGGACGGCCACCCGTTCTGGGTCGACGCACTGGGCACATGGGTCGACGCCACCGACCTGAGGACCGGCGAATGGCTCCGCACCAGCGCCGGAACCTACGTCCAGATCACGGCAGTCGACCGCTGGACAGTGGGGCACGCAAAGGTCCACAACCTCACGGTCAATGACCTCCACACGTACTATGTGGTCGCAGGCGGGACCTCAGCACTCGTTCACAACTGCTCCACTGCGGATGAACGGGCGCATGCCAGAGCATCGGAGAATGCTGCATATTCCAGCAGGCCGGACGTTGCTACCGGCGGGTACCTCTGGGTTCAGGGGCACGGAGAGTTTGACCTGGCTTCCGATCGGCTCCATCCGTTGATCAGAGCCAATATGGGCGAGATTCCCGCTGCGGCGAGCCCCGGCGGCGGTAAGTTCTTTGGCTCGCATGTCGAGGTTCAGGCGGCCACCATCATGAGGATTCTGGCCAAACAGTCGGGATCCGGGGGTTTGACTGGCCGACTGATGGTTTCAAAGCCTGGCGGGCCATGCGGTTTCTGCGCGCCAAACGTGGCAGGAATGTTGCCGGGGAGCTCATCGCTAGCGGTTCGATCTCAGCGCGGGCAAGTTTTCAGTGAGGTACCCTTCTGATGCATTCGCCAAGGCGCGGCCCAGTTGCCGCGCCTTGGCTGCTTTCCTGCAGGCCACTATGCTGGCCTTATAGACATGAACGGCGATAATTTGAATCCATGCGCGATCATCGATCTCACCGACTGGGCTGAGCTCGAGAATGCCGACGGGTCGGCCTTCCCGGTTACTCCGACCAAGCTGCGCGACTTGGCGTCGGGTGACTTTTCCAAAGTAACGAGTTCACTCAACCACCTGTATGACGCTCTCCACAACGACGGAGTCGTCTACTCTGCGACCGCGCCGGCTTTCAGGTATGTCGCCGCACTTTTGGGCGACCGCGAAAGTCGAGCCGCACTCACTCCTTCATGGGATGGGGAAAAATTCCCACTCCGAGGCAAGCTCCTTTCATGGCTGGCCGACGTGGCCTTCGATGTCAGCATTGAGCAGGAGCAGCGCATTCGAGAGTGGGGGGAATATTCGCCGACCGAGCCATTTCCCGATTTCCTGAACATCAGGAGTATTTACCCGGAAGCTTTTCCGGGCGTCGCCTCCTACTTTGATGACTCTGATCCGAGAGTGGTTGAGGCGGCTCTTGTCGCGGCCGTTCGATTTCTGGAGTCCCCGGCATTGGCGATGCACCGCAGGAGGTTGACTCCTTTGCTGGAGAACGTTCTAGCGCAAAGCTCCAGCGAACGGCATAGAAGTTTGGCCTCCGAGGCGTTGGCGTCTTGGGAGCAAGGGCGCATGTTGATGGAACCCCCTACCGATCCACTCCCGTCCGACGGGCGCGGGAAGGATCACAATTCGCACGACAAACGGGGATCAGTTGATGAGCCGCCGTTTTAGTGGGCGTGCCCGGACTCGGCCGGCTCAGCCCACGAAGTCCCGTACCCCTTGGGACACCGCGTCGTCGCCGAGGAAGTCGTTGTGTTCCAGGCACCCCGCCAGGACGTTCGTCGCGCCCGCGAGCGGACGCTGTCGTCCGGGTTGATGATCTCGTCGCAGTTGGACCAGAACGTCGCGTAGGAGACCGCGCCCGGGGTTTCGTCGCCCTCGGCCAGGCCGTCCTGGACGTAGAAGCCGGGGGTCATGTCGCGGCAGGCCTGGTCCCACAGTGCGCAGGCCCAGGCCGTCGACAAGGTCGTCGCGACCGACGAGCAGACGGGCGAGACCCGGGTCGGGACGGTCACGGCCGAGATCAAGGGCGAGGGCCTCAAGCACCTGGTCAAGCTCACGGTCGACACGGACGGACCTGCGGGCTCGGCCACATCCGAGATCACGGCCACGGAAGGCCACCCCTTCTGGGTTCCGTTCATTCGCAAGCGGGTCGACGCGTCCGACCTGAGGCCGGGCCAGTGGCTGCGCACCAGCGCGGGCACGTACGTCCAGATCGCAGCGGTCAAGCGTTGGACCAGCACCGGCGCCACGGTCCACAACCTGACCGTCTCTGACGCCCACACGTACTAGTACTCCAGCCGTAGATCTTGATCTTGCTGGTCGGGGTGCCTGCGGGCATGCGTACGGCCACCAGTGATCATCAGTGTGTGAAGACAGAAGAACAGCTGGTGGCCGCAGGTCACAAAATAGAGCCTGCCCGCTGGCAGGAGACGTTCGAGGTCTTGATGGGTCGCATTGCCGGGCGGTTCGCCCGGGTCGAACCACGCAGGCACGCCCGGGAGTTGGTGCTCGGCCTGCTGGCGGGCCTGCCCAGAAAGAACTGCTGGACCCATGCCGAGCACGTCGGTCATGCGACCCCGGACGGTCTGCAGCACCTGCTCGCACGGGCGAAGTGGGACGCGGAAGCCATCCGTGACGACTTGCGCGGCTTCGTCGTCGACCACCTCGGCGCCGACGAGGTCGTGCTGGTGGTCGACGAGACGGGCGACCTGAAAAAAGGCACGCACACGGTCGGCGTGCAGCGGCAGTACACCGGCACTGCCGGGCGCATCGAGAACAGCCAGGTCGCCGTCTACCTCGCCTACTCCACCCCACGTGGACACACTGCCGTCGATCGCGAGCTCTACGTGCCCTGGTCATGGACCGACGACCCGGACCGTTGCCGGGCAGCCGGCATCCCCGAGACCCACACGTTCGCGACGAAACCTCAGCTCGCTGTCCGGATGATCGAACGGGCTCTGGACGCCGGGATTCCCGCGGGCTGGGTCACCGGGGACGAGGTCTACGGAGACAACACCCACCTGCGGACCGCCCTGGAGAAACGGGGACAGAATTACGTCCTCGCCGTCTCCTGCCGTCACCACATCGCCACCCCGGCCGGGAATCCTTACCAGGGTCTGCAGTGTGGCCGGGGTGGTCGAGTAGCAGCGGTAGTAGGCGAGTTCGCCGGTGCGGCGGTTGCGGCGGACGAGGAGATGCCAGTGGCCGGGACGGTCGTCGGCGACGGCGGCCAGGGCCCAGTCGTAGTAGCGGTGGCCTTTGGCTCCGGCCCCGGCGGACAGCTTCTGCCAGGCCCGCTTCGGGATCCCCTTGACCAGGGCGTCAGCGCGGATCTCGCCGGGCGGCGGTGGACGGTGGAGGAAACCTTCCAGTCGTCCAAGGGCCTGGCCGGACTGGACGAGCACCAGGTCAGACGCTGGACGTCCTGGCATCGCTGGGTCACCCTCGCAATGCTCGCGCACGCATTCCTCGCTGCGGTCACCGCACTCGAACACGACCAGCACAAGCCGTCCGACGGCCTGATCCCGCTAACCCGCAACGAGATCCAGCACCTGTTCACCACGTTTGTCACCCGGCCCCTCCACACCGCCATCCACCGACTCCGCTGGTCACAGTGGCGACGACGCCATCAAGCCAGGGCCCAAGCCGCCCACTACCAACGACAGGACACCCAGCCAGCATGAAGATCAAGATCTACGGCTGGAGTACAAAGCCCACTCCACCGCCCTCACGCGCGCAGCCGTCTGACGGCAACGCCGACGGCAACACGGGCGCACAACACGGCACTTCCACGCACCCCCACGGGCCGGCCTGAATTCGCTGACCAGCGAAAATGCAGGTGACGACTGCTCGGCGCCCACACGTACTATGTGCTGGCGGGGGCCACACCGGTCCTCGTTCACAACTGCAGTGTTGGGGACATTGCCGACGGACTTCCGGCGCGCGGTAAAAACGACCCCACTGTTGGCCAGGTTGTCAACATCAGCGAATCGGGCGATGCGCAGGCGGTTGGTGCTCCGTTCAGGAGTGGCTACCCCTCGTTTTCGGACGAGATCAATGATTTCCTCCTGGACTCTTCCAACATCGCGAACCCTCCGAATGGCTCGCACGAATCGCGTAGTCATGTGGAAACGAAACTGGCCTGGCGGATGATGCAGACCGGTGTTACGTCTATGCATGTTGTGATCAATCACGCAGATGGCCCTATTCAGGTAAATTCTCCTGCATGATGACTGCCGCGGCGATCCTGCCTGTGAATTCAACCTTGACGGTTCACTTCCGTGACGCCTCAGGCGTCATGCAGCGAACCCCGATACATGGGCGAGCACAGAATTGATGATGGAGGTGCAGAGTTTTGATTTTGAGCGTCTCTTGCAGGGGTGAATGGCGTCATGTCGAGAGTTGGGACGAGATTCGTCGTCTCAGCACTGAAGTCTTGGACGGCTTGCGAGGAGAAGAGTGCGAAGGTGCTTCGTGCACTCCGGGCGACGATGCGTGGTTCTGCCTCGCAAATGGGCGCGTCAGTGACGGGGAGCCCGTAGTCGCAAGCAATCTGCGTGTGGCATTGAATGAGCACACCGGTTACGGAGCGCTAGTATGGTTCGCCGACGAGGGATTTCCCAAGCGAACCGCAATCTACGAGTCTGTGTGGGTGTCGGACAATCCTCAGCCAGTTGCTGCTGACCCCCGTGTCGTGTCAGATCCTGGGTACCCCCTTTTCCATGATCCAGCTAGTGCGCTGCCGGTCACTCGCATCAGGGCGGCGGTGGAGGAGTTCTGTCGCGAACGTTCCGGCGAACGCCCGAAAAGTCTTGACTGGGTTGTTGGTCATATGAATGGTCAGCGCCTTGATCGGCCGCCCATTGTGGAATTTGTCGAAGACCCGGAGACCGACTGGGATAGCCTACGGTAGCCCGAAATGCACCTTGATAGGCGATCGGGCGAGCCTGTGAAAAGGGAACTTGGGGATGGCGCCACTCTGAAGGTTCGCCAACATTGGACCTCGCGCTGAGTAGAGTCGGGGACTGGCGCGGTGGGCTGTGAGGGCTCCGTCTCCAGCCCCCGCCCGTCAAACCGTGCATGCGCTTCTCACGCACACGGCTTACCGACATCGTTCACCGGCTGGCATGCGTTGCCACCCTCTGCACGTTCCCGGACAGGCGGAACGCCCCGAGCGTTGAACCACGCGCCGTCATGACGCTGGACCCATCGGCGGCCGGGGCGCTGGAGCCGCCACTGAAGGACCGGGAGCGGCCGCCGACCATCGGCTGTACCAACGGTGCGCTATCGGCCGCCCGGGCGTGTAGCGGAGACCTCTGCCCAGACGCGGTCGAGGCCGGTCACAAGCTCAAGCACGTCGCCTCGGGCAAGTGCCTGGTGGTCCCGGGCGGCAACTCGGCCTCGGGCACGGACCTTCAGTTCGGTACGTGTGACGCGAGCGGGGCGGCCCAGTCGTGGGCCCCGGCGGACGAGACCACGTACGTCTACGGGCCTTCCGGTGAGCGGCTGATGGCGCTCACCGCGAGCACCCGGACGCTGTACCTCGGGGACACCACTGTCTCGGTCAATGTCGACGGGACGCCTGCCTACACCGAGCGTTACTACCAGCAGGCCGGCGGGCCGGTGGTGATGCGGTTCAAGCAGGGCGGCGGCGCCGACCAGTTGTCGATGCAGGTCACCGACCAGAACGGCACGGCCTACGCCAACGTCAAGCTGGCCGCGGGCAACGCGGTGAAGTTCGAGAAGACCGATCCGTTCGGTGTCGCCCGCAATGGGAGCGCCAACTGGCAGTCCCACAAGGGGTACATCGGAGGCACTGACGACGACTCCAGCGGGCTCGTGCACCTCGGCGCCCGCGAGTACGACCTGCGGAAGCGGCGCGTGAGGTTGGCCGGGTCGAGAGATCTGCCGGTGGGCGTGGTGAAGGCGAGGCCACTGTTCCTCCAGATCGGCCCGGCCTTCTTCCGCTCCTTCTCCTGCCGTTCCTGGTGCTCCTTGAGGGAGTGGAGCCATTCGGTGGGCAGGGCGATGCGGCGTTCGGAGGCGCGGGTCTTGGTGGGGAGCTGAGTGAGGCCGCCGGTTCGGGTGCGTTGGAGTGAGTGGCGGATGGTGGCGGTGCCTGCGTTGAGGTCGAGGTCTTCCCAGTGGAGGCCGAGGAGTTCACCCTTGCGGAGCCCGGTGTGCAGAGCGAGTTCGAACAGCGGCTGCAACCGGTCAGCGCTGGCAGCGGCCAGGAACACACGCGCCTCTTCGGCGGTGAAGGGTTCGAAGCGTCGGGGCCGTGGTGTGCCGGTGCGGACATTACGGGCGACGTTGCGCGAAATTTCCTCCTCCCGTACCGCGTGCTCCAGGGCGGACTGAGGACGGAGTGGACGTAGGCCAGGGTCAGCGGCGAGAGCCGCCTGGCGCAGCATGTTCCGGCGGCACAGCAGCGGGGCTCAACGCGGGCGGCGTCTAGCTAGCCCGGCCGCACGCTGCCTCTCCCGCTCGGGCGCGATCCTGCCGAAAGAAGCCGGCCCTGCGCCGCTTCGGCCGGTTGCCGCTGGTTTACGGCGGCGCCGTGGCATCAGGACGAAGGGGGGAGTATTGGGGTGTGCGACGTTGGAGTGGCTGCGGTCGCGGCGATGGCACACGACCTGAGCTGCGAAGTCGCGCTCTCGCACCCCGGGCCATATATCATCGGTGCTATGGACAGTGGGCGGTACTCGATCGAGATCGAGCCGGAGGTTCGGCTGTGGCTGGAGAACATTCCCGCCCATCACTACAAGCAGGCTGAACGCGTCGCCGACCTGCTCGCCGAGCAGCCCACCACGCTCGACGAACCGCACTCCCGCCACCTGGGCGGCAAGCTCCGCGAACTGCGCTTCCGCCTCGGCGATGCCCACCAGCGCATTACCTACTGGCTCGCACCCGACCGTCGCGTCGTGCTGCTCACCGTGTTCCGCAAGACCAAGATGCGCGAGCAGGCCGAAGTGGACCGCGCGCACGCCGCTCAACGGCTGTGCGAAGTCGAGCATCAGGCAGCCGCTGAACACGACCTCTACAGCCGCGACCTCAAGGAGAACCGATGAATCACAGTGAATGGAGGACCCGCCGCCACCGCCAGCTGGTCGGTGAACACCTCGACGCGGACCCCGAGTACGACCGCGTCTACGAAGAAGCCAGCCTGGCCATGACACTGGGCAAGGCCGTCTACGGCCGGCGCAAGCAACTCGGGCTGAGCGAGGCCGACCTGGCCGAGCGCCTGCACACCACCACCGACGAGATCGAAGGCATCGAGACCGCCACCGAACTGCCGCCCATCGCTGTCATCATGCGCCTGGCCCGAGCCCTCGACCTCACCGTCGACATGCACCTCGCCCCTGGGGATGAGCCCACCGTCACCATCGTTACCCCGGCCGCCTGACTCCGGGAGGAGCCATGCATGACGCGTCCACAGCACTTGCCCGCGAACTCGGCAGACTCGTCCACGACCGGCGCACCGAGCTCGGGCTGTCCCAGGCCGAGCTGGCTGAGCGGTGCGGGATGAAACAGCCGCAGATCTCCCGCTTCGAAGCTGGCGGAACGGTGCCCACCCTTCCAGTGCTGCGCCGCCTGACCCGTGCCCTTGGAGCTGACTTGAGCATCAGTCTCACCCCGCACGACGAGGCCGCTTGACGTGGCTCTCAAGTCCCGAAAATCCCCTGAGTGGTCTAGACCGTTGACGGCAGTAGTGACGGCACCACCGGTGGACTTCAGTGCACATGCACGGACGTGGAACGGCTGTCAAGTCGGAGCCTGGCCAGCGAAGTTGCAGCTGACGACGACCCCGCCCGCACACGCACTATGTTGCTGGCAGGTGCCACACCGGTCCTCGTTCATAACTGCGGCGTTGGGACTCAAGAGGCCGCGGACCTGTTCCGCGTAATCGGCCGCCAGGTCCGGCTGCTGCGGGAGCGAGCCGGCCTCACTCAGCGGGAGTTGGGTGAACAGCTCGGCTACAGCGAGGACCTGATCCGGTCGTTGGAACGAGGACGCAGGACGCCACAGCCGGAGTTCCTGGACGCGGCGGACAACCTGCTGGTGGCGGGCGGGCTGCTGCGGGGCACGAAGGAAGAGGTGGTACGGGCGAAGGCGCGGGCCCGATGAAGTATCCGGCTTGGTTCAAGGACTATGCGAAGTTGGAAAGCCAGGCCGTGGAGGTCCAAGAGTACAGCAGCCACGTCGTACCGGGCCTGCTGCAGACCGAGGCGCATGCACGGGCTCTCTTCGCCATGCGTAAGCCGTTGCAAGAGCCGGGGAGGCGGGCTTCTGCCCGCACTCGGCCTTCGATAACAGCGACTTCGACACGTGCGCCCTCATCGCCAGCCCCTGTTGCGTCAGGCCGCGCTGCTTCCGGATACGGGCGATCCGAGCGCCGGCGTGCTTCTCAACTCTGCGACACGGCGAACTCCGTTCTGCGGCAACACTTCAGACGGTACGCCCGCCACGCGGCCCCGGATCAGGCGAAAAGTGATCATTTCGGGTGCCGCGGGCTCCGTCAGCGCCAGTTCCGACCGGCTCGGCCCGGACCGGGCCGAGGTGATCGACGCGGGGGTGTCGGCCGCCGCGGTGGTACGGATGCCGGAGCGTCACGCCGACTCGACTCCATCCCGTGGCCGGCGTCCTCGCCGGGAGGTGGTGGGCTGAAGAGCCGGACCCGGTCCGTGCTGAGGTCGTTGAGGATCGGCCGCAGATGGAGCTGATACGAGGCTCGTACAGGGGCTGAGGATCCGCTTGCCCGGAAACCGGTGCCCTCAGCCCCCGCGCCCCCGTGAACCTTTCTGTGCCGTGCGGGGAACAAGGGGTGACGCGCTCACCGACCGAACCCCAGGAGACACTGTGGCCGGACCCCCGGCTGGACCCCCGCTTGAACTGTCGCCCGACCCATCGGCCGGACTGGCGGACACGCCGCCCCAGGACGATGCCGGGATCGTCACCCAGTCGCTGGAGGAGCCGGAGATCTTCGCCGGGCTCTACGACCGCCACGCTCCCGACATCCACCGGTACGTCGCCCGCCGCCTCGGGGAGGGCGCGGCTGACGACATCACGGCGGAGACCTTCCTCATCGCCTTCCGTTCCCGGCGCCGCTACGACACCGCCCGCCTGGGCGCCCGGCCCTGGCTGTACGGCATCGCGGCGAACCTCATCGGCAAGCACCGGCGCGGCGAGGAGCGGAGCCTGCGCGCCCTGGCCCGGACCGGGGAGGACCCGGTCGCCGCGTCCTGGAGCGACCGGTCCGACAACCGGATAGCCGCCCAGGCGCCGCTGGCCGGAGCGCTCGCCGCGCTCTCTCCCGGCGACCGCCATGTGCTGCTGCTCGTTGCCTGGGCCGACCTCGCCTACGAGGAGGTCGCCGAAGCGCTGCGCATCCCGGTCGGCACCGTACGGTCCCGCCTCAACCGCGCCCGCCGCAAGGTTCGCGCGGCGCTCGACACCGACCCCGCATTCACGTCCGACATCATGGAGACGAGCCCGTCATGGACGACATGACCACCCTGCGCCAGATGCGCGCCGACGCTCCCGTTCCCGACCGTGCCGCGCTCGCTCCCGGCCGGCGGCGGCTCACCGAGGCCATCGCGGACGGCCGCCGCGCCCGCCGACTGCGCGCCGACTGGCGGATCGCCGCGATCGGCGCAGCTGCGGCGATCACCGCCGCCGCCCTGCTGACCGCACAGATCGGCGACGCCTCCGGCCCCTCCCAGGGCGGCGTCGCCGCGGCGAAGCCCCTGACCCTGAGCAGCCCGGCCGAGGTACTGAACCAGGCCGCCGACGCGCTGGAGATGCAGCAGGCCCCGCCCGAGCCGCGCAAGGACCAGTGGATCTACACCAGGACGAAGACTGTCGAGCAGAAGCCCCAGGGGAGCTCTTCCGCCGCGGGCCGGAGCTCGTTCAACCCCGACTCCCGGATCCCGGACAGCCCCGAGTCCCGGCGCGTGTTCAATAACCTCAACTCCCGGATCTCGGACAGCCCCGACTCCTGGGTTCCGTACGACAACTCCGCCGCGGCCAAGAAGGGCAAGGACGACGACTACCGCACGTCTCTCCAGGTGTACCGGGCCGCCAACAAGCTGCCCGATGACCCGGCCCGCCTACTGGAGAAGGTCCGCTCGTTCTATCCGACGGGCCACACTGCCGAGGCCCCTCCCGAGGCCGAGGCCCAACACAGCTTCCGCGCGATGGGGCTGATGATCGAGAACTACCCAATCGCCCCGGACGCCCTCGCCCGTCTTTACCGGGCGCTGGCCACCATCCCTGGTGTCGAGGTCACCGACCATCTGGTGAAGGACGCCGCCGGGCGCGACGCCATTGCCATCACCCGTAAGGAGGACGGCTCGCACCAGCAGCGCGAGATCCTCATCAGCCCCCGCGACTACAGCTATGCGGGCATCCGCTTCGTGGCCGCCGAGGACTACGAGGCGATCTTCATGCCCGGCACCGAGCTCCCGGCCGAGAAGCACAAGGCTGGGGAGATCATCACCAGCACGGCGCGGGTCAGTGCAGCCGTGGTCGACGCCAAGGGCGACAAGCCCTGACGAGGAGTTCTCCCTCGTGGACCTTCGGGCGCGGCTGGCCGGGGCGTACTGGTCCGGCCGGCCCCCACCGCCTTGATTTCGGTCCCGGCCGCCCCGCGCCCCTTCTGCGACGATGCCGAGGGAAGTGAGGGGAGGGCGGCCACGAAAGGACAGGGATCGGTATGTGCGGAATCGTCGGGTATGTCGGTGAGCAGCCCGCGCTTGATGTCGTCGTCGCAGGGCTCAAGCGCCTCGAATACCGGGGCTACGACTCCGCGGGCGTCGCCGTTCTCGCCGACGGCCAACTGGCCTCTGTGAAGAAGGCCGGCAAGCTCGTCAATCTGGAGAAGGCGCTGGTCGAGAAGCCCCTCCCGGCCGGCACCGCCGGCATCGGGCACACCCGCTGGGCCACGCACGGCGCTCCCACCGATGCCAACGCCCACCCGCATCTCGACAATGCGGGCCGGGTCGCCGTCGTACACAACGGCATCATCGAGAACTTCGCGCTGCTGCGCGCCGAGCTCGCCGAGCGCGGCCATGATCTGGCGTCCGAGACCGACACCGAGGTCGTCGCCCATCTGCTCGCGGAGGCGTACTCGTCGAGCGGTGATCCGGCAGAGGCGATGCGGCAGGTCTGCCGACAGCTCGAAGGGGCATTCACGCTGGTGGCCGTGCACGCCGATGAGCCGGACCTGGTGGTGGGGGCCCGGCGGAACTCGCCGCTCGTGGTCGGGGTCGGGGACGGGGAGGCGTTCTTGGCCTCCGACGTGGCCGCGTTCATCGCCCACACCCGGTCCGCGATCGAGCTGGGACAGGATCAGATCGTCGAGCTGCGCAGCCAGTCCATCACGGTCACGGACTTCGACGGCCGGCCCGCCGAGGTCCGCAGGTACCACGTGGACTGGGACGTCTCCGCCGCCGAGAAGGGCGGCTACGACTACTTCATGCTCAAGGAGATCTTCGAGCAGCCGAAGGCCGTGGCCGACACCCTGCTCGGGCGGATCGACCGCGCGGGCTCGCTCCACCTCGACGAGGTACGCATCCCGCCGAGCGTGCTCCGAGAAGTCGACAAGGTGGTCGTCGTCGCCTGCGGGACCGCCTTCCACGCCGGGATGATCGCCAAGTACGCCATCGAGCACTGGACCCGGCTGCCCTGCGAGACGGAGCTCGCCAGCGAGTTCCGCTACCGCGACCCGATTCTCGACCAGCGCACCCTCGTCATCGCGATCTCCCAGTCCGGCGAGACGATGGACACGCTGATGGCGCTGCGGCACGCCCGCGAGCAGGGGGCGAAGGTCCTCGCCATCTGCAACACCAACGGCTCGACCATTCCGCGTGAGTCCGACGCGGTCCTCTACACGCACGCCGGGCCGGAAGTCGCCGTCGCCTCGACCAAGGCGTTCTTGACGCAACTCGTCGCCTGCTACCTCGTCTCGCTGTATCTCGCCCAGGTCCGCGGCGCGAAGTGGGGCGACGAGATCCGGACCGTCGTCCGGCAACTCTCCGAGATTCCCGGGCAGATCGAAGGGCTCCTGAAGGACATGGAGCCGGTGCGGCGGCTCGCCCGCTCCCTCGCCGACCACGACACCGTCCTCTTCCTGGGCCGCCATGTGGGCTACCCGGTGGCCCTCGAAGGCGCGTTGAAGCTCAAGGAACTCGCGTACATGCATGCCGAGGGCTTCGCCGCCGGTGAGCTCAAGCACGGGCCGATCGCGCTCATCGAGGACGATCTGCCGGTCGTCGTGGTCGTGCCGTCGCCGCGTGGCCGGTCGGTGCTCCACGACAAGATCGTGTCGAACATGCAGGAGATCCGGGCCCGCGGTGCCCGCACCATCGTCGTCGCGGAGGAGGGCGACGAAGCGGTCGCTGCGTACGCCGACCATCTCATCAGGATTCCCGCTGCGCCTACGCTGCTTCAGCCGCTGGTGGCGACCGTCCCGTTGCAGGTCTTCGCCTGCGAACTGGCCACCGCCCGCGGCAACGAGGTGGACCAGCCGCGCAATCTGGCGAAGTCCGTGACAGTCGAGTGAATCAATGAATGAGTGAGTGAGCGCGTGATCATCGGGGTCGGGATCGATGTGGCGGAGATCGAACGGTTCGGTGCGGCGCTGGAGCGCACGCCACATCTGGCCCAGCGGCTCTTCCTGGACAGAGAATTGCTGCTGCCCAGTGGTGAGCGGCGCGGTATCGCCTCGCTGGCCGCCAGGTTCGCCGCCAAGGAGGCCGTCGCGAAGGCGCTCGGCGCGCCGGGCGGGCTGCTGTGGACGGACGCCGAGGTGTACGTCGAGGACAGCGGGCAGCCCCGGCTGCGCGTCCGCGGGACCGTCGCCGCGCGTGCGGCGGAGCTGGGCGTGGCGCACTGGCACGTCTCGCTGAGCCATGACGCGGGGGTGGCGTCGGCCGTGGTGATCGCGGAGGGTTGAGTGCATGCGTACTGCGTACAGCGTTCAGACCGTACGGGCCGCGGAACGGGCCCTGATGGCCAAGCTGCCCAAGGGCGCCTTGATGCAACGGGCCGCCGCGGGTCTCGCCGCGGTCTGCGGCGATCTGCTGCGGCGGCGCGGCCGGATGTACGGGTCCCGGGTCGTCCTGCTCGTCGGCAGCGGCGACAACGGGGGCGACGCGCTGTACGCGGGCGCCCGGCTGGCCCGGCGCGGCGCGGGTGTGCGCGCCGTGCTCACCTCGCCGGGGCGCGCCCATGAGGGCGGGCTCGCGGCGCTGCTCGCGGCGGGCGGGCGCGTGGCGGAGGGGGACGCGTTGACGAGTGCCTGGGGCGGGCACATCGATCTCGTCGTCGACGGGATCACCGGCATCGGCGGGCGCGGCGGGCTGCGCGCGGAGGCCGCCGGACTGGTGCGGGCCTTCGAGGCGACCGGTGCGACCGTCGTCGCTGTCGATCTGCCCAGCGGGGTCGAGGCCGACACCGGCGAGGTGCTCGGCGACGCCGTGCGCGCCGACGCGACCGTCACCTTCGGCACGTACAAGCCCGGGCTGCTCATCGACCCGGCCGCCGGCCTGGCGGGCGCCCTGCACCTCGTCGACATCGGGCTCGGACCCGAGCTGCCCGACGTACCCGGTCTGGAGGCTCTGCAGTACGCGGACGTTGCCGCACTTCTGCCGTTTCCCGGCGATGAGAGCGACAAGTACCGACGTGGTGTCGTCGGCGTCGTCGCCGGGTCGGAGCGGTACCCGGGGGCGGCGGTGCTGGCGGTCTCCGGGGCGCTGCGGGGCGGTGCCGGCGCCGTGCGGTACGTCGGTCCCGGCGCCGACGCGGTGATCGCCCGCCATCCGGAGACGCTGGTCCACGCCGGGCCGCCGTCGAAGGCGGGGCGGGTGCAGGCATGGGTCGTCGGGCCGGGGCTCGGTGACGGCACCAAGGCCGTCGAGGCGGTCCGTGGCGTGCTGGCCGCGGACGTTCCGGTGCTTGTCGACGCGGACGGGCTGCGGCTGCTCGACGCCACCGTCGTACGCTCGCGCACCGCACCGACCGTCCTCACGCCGCACGCCGGTGAGGCCGCAGCTCTGCTCGGCGTCCCGCGCGAGGAGGTCGAGGCGGGGCGGCTCGCCGCCGTGCGGGAACTGGCCGCCCGCTACCGCGCCACGGTCCTGCTGAAGGGGTCGACGACCCTGGTCGCCACCGAGACCGGACACACTCCCGTACGGGTCAACCCGACCGGCACCTCCTGGCTGGCCACGGCCGGCAGCGGCGATGTCCTCTCCGGCCTGACCGGCTCCCTGCTGGCCGCGGGCCTCGCCCCGAGCGACGCCGCGTCCGTCGGCGCATATCTGCACGGCCTGGCCGCCCGCCACGCCTCGAACGGCGCCCCCGTCGCCGCGCAGGACGTCGCCGAGGCGATTCCGGTGGCATGGCGGGACGTCCGGGCCTGAGCGATCCTGGGCGCAGGCAGAGGCAGGCAGACGCCGACAGGGGGCGACAGGGGCCGACAGGGGCGACAGGAGGGCCGATCGTGGGCAGCAGCGATGTGCGTATACGCCGGGTGTACGACCCGCAGGAGGACGGCGACGGCACCCGCGTCCTCGTCGACCGGCTCTGGCCGCGCGGCGTGGCCAAGGACCGGGCCCGCATCGACAAGTGGCTCAAGGACGTCACCCCGTCGAACGAGCTGCGCGCCTGGTACCACGAGGACCACTCGGGCACCCGCTACGACGATTTCGTCGACCGCTACCGCGCCGAGCTGGACGACCCCGCCCACACGGCGGCCGTCGGGGAGCTGGTGGAACTGGTCCGCGCGGGCGGCCCGGTGACGCTGGTCACGGCGGTCAAGGACGTCCCGCACAGCCATGTCCCGGTCCTCGTCGACCATCTGGAACACCAGCTGCGTCATCACTGAGGTGTACACACCCGTACACACCCGGCACGGCGCACGACCCCGGCTGCGGGGCCTTCCCGACCCGCCGCCCGAGGGTCCTGTCGTGCGTCTCTGAGAGACTTGGCGCGATGAACGAGACAGCGTCCTTGAGAGCCCGTGCCGAGATCGACCTCGCCGCATTGCGCGCCAACGTGCGTGTACTGCGCGCCCGGACGGCAGGCGCGCAGCTCATGGCCGTCGTCAAATCCGATGCGTACGGGCACGGTGCGGTGCCCTGCGCCCAGGCCGCGCTGGAGGCCGGGGCGACCTGGCTGGGCACCGCGACGCCGCAGGAGGCGCTCGCCCTGCGGGCTGCCGGGCTCGGCGGCCGGGTGATGTGCTGGCTGTGGACGCCGGGTGGCCCCTGGCGCGAGGCCATCGAGGCCGGCATCGATGTGTCGGTGAGCGGGATGTGGGCCCTGCGTGAGGTCCTCGCCGCGGCCACGGAGGCCGGCATTCCGGCCCGTATCCAGCTCAAGGCCGACACCGGCCTCGGGCGCAACGGCTGCCAGCCCGCCGACTGGCCGGAGCTGGTCGCCGCCGCCCGCACTGCCGAGGACGCGGGCACCGTCAGGGTCACCGGCCTCTGGTCCCACTTCGCGTGCGCCGACGAGCCCGGCCACCCCTCCATCGCCGCCCAGCTGAACGTGTTCCGGTCCATGGTCGCGTACGCGGAGAAGCAGGGCGTCGACCCCGAGGTGCGCCATATGGCCAACTCCCCGGCGACGCTGACGATCCCCGAGGCGCACTTCGATCTCGTACGGACCGGGATCGCGATGTACGGCATCTCGCCCAGCCCCGAGCTGGGCACACCGGCCGACTTCGGGCTGCGCCCCGTCATGACGCTCGCGGCGTCGGTCGCCCTGGTCAAGCAGGTGCCGGCCGGTCACGGGGTCAGTTACGGACACCACTACACGACCTCCGGCGAGACCACTCTGGGCCTGGTGCCGGTCGGCTACGCGGACGGCATCCCGCGCCACGCGTCCGGCCGCGCACCCGTCCTGGTCGGCGGTGCGTGGCGGCGGATCGCGGGCCGGGTGGCCATGGACCAGTTCGTCGTCGACCTCGACGGGGACGAGATCGAGGTGGGCAGCGAGGCGGTGCTCTTCGGCCCGGGGGACCGGGGAGAGCCGAGCGCCGAGGACTGGGCGCAGGCCGCCGACACGATCGCGTACGAGATCGTCACCCGGATCGGCACTCGTGTGCCGCGCGTCCATCTGCATGGCACCCCGGCCGAGTCCTGACCGATCAAGCGTTCCTGACCAGGCACGATCTGAGCACGACCGGAACAGACCAGCCCTGACCTGACGGATACGACCGACAAGGAGCGCGGCACGGTGAGCGAGATCAGCGCGGGGGACGCGGTGACGGACGCCGCTACGGCGGTCGGCTGGCGCCGGGCGGGATTCGCTGGAGCCGCCATAGGTGTGATCGCGGCCGGAGCCGCCGCCGGCGTCGCGGTCGAGCGGCTGACCGTGGGCCGGGGCATGCGCAGGAAGGCCAGGCTGGAGCTGGACGCCTCGGGACCGTACGGCTCGCTGCGCGGACTGCCCGGCCGGGCCACGGCCGACGACGGCACCGAGCTGTACTACGAGATCGACGAGGTCGAACCGGACGGCGGCACGGGGACCGGTTCGGGCGGCGAGAGCGCAACCGCCGCCACCGGGGTCGGTACGCGCCGCCGCCGGCTCTTCGGCCGCAAGGCACCCGCACCCGTCACCGTGGTCTTCAGCCACGGCTACTGCCTCAACCAGGACTCCTGGCACTTCCAGCGGGCGGCGCTGCGCGGTCTGGTCCGTACCGTCCACTGGGACCAGCGCAGCCACGGCCGCTCCGAGCGGGGCCGGGACCAGGCGGGCGGGGTGACGGTCGGCATCAACCAGCTCGGCCGTGATCTGAAGGCGGTCATCGACGCGGCCGCCCCGGAAGGGCGGCTGGTGCTGGTCGGGCACTCGATGGGCGGCATGACGATGATGGCGCTCGCCGAGCAGTACCCCCAGCTCATCCGGGACCGGGTCGCTGCCGTGGCCTTCGTCGGCACATCGAGCGGGAAGCTCGGCGAGGTCAGTTTCGGGCTGCCGATCGCGGGCGTGAACGCGGTGCGACGGGTGCTGCCCGGGGTGCTCAGGGCGCTCGGCTCCCAGGCCGAACTGGTGGAACGGGGCCGACGGGCAACCGCCGATCTCTTCGCCGGGTTGATCAAGCGGTACTCGTTCGGTTCGCGGGACGTGGACCCGGCGGTCGAACGGTTCGCCGAGCGGCTCATCGAATCCACCCCGATCGATGTGGTCGCCGAGTTCTACCCGGCCTTCACCGAACACGACAAGAGCCACGTCCTGCCCGCCTTCCGTGACCTCCCGGTGCTGATCCTGGCGGGCGACAAGGACCTGGTGACGCCCAGCTCGCACAGCGAGGCCATCGCTGATCAGCTCCCGGAGGCGGAGCTGGTCATCGTCCCGGACGCCGGTCATCTGGTGATGCTGGAACACCCTGAGACGGTGACGGACCGGCTGGCGGACCTGCTGGTACGCGTCGGTGCGGTGCCGGCAGCGGCTAACGTTGGCGAGCATGGAAGCACCGCACAACAGCCTGACGGCTGAGGCGGGCGAGGGTGCCGCGCCGGGCACCGTCACCGTGAGCCTCGCCGTCGAGTCCCCCGAACAGATGCAGGCCCTCGGCCGCCGGATCGCCGGTGTGCTGCGCCCCGGCGACCTCGTGATGCTCAACGGTGAACTCGGCGCCGGAAAGACGACGCTGACCCGGGGGCTCGGCGAGGGCCTCGGGGTGCGCGGCGCCGTCACCTCTCCCACCTTCGTGATCGCCCGCGTCCACCCGTCCCTGACCGGCGGTCCCGCGCTGGTCCACGTCGACGCGTACCGCCTCGGCGGCGGGCTGGACGAGATGGAGGACCTGGACCTCGATGTCTCGCTGCCGGAGTCGGTGGTGGTCGTGGAGTGGGGCGAGGGAAAGGTCGAGGAGCTGTCGGAGGACCGGCTGCAGGTGCTCATCCACCGCGCGGTCGGCGACACGGACGACGAACGGCGCTCGGTGACGCTGGTGGGGATCGGGGCGCGCTGGGCGGGACTGCGCGAGGACATGACCACCGAACTGCCGGGACAGGCGGCCCGGTAGGGGGTGCTGCTGGACGGGTGCCTCACTTACGACCTCGGGGGCAATAGTGAGCGGCGTCGCTGCGTCTGGCACGCACGCTCGCGGCCTTGATCCAGTCCCTATTTCCCCCGAGGTCGTTACCGTGCTGCCGGTCTTCGGCGTGCTCAGTTCGAGTTGCGGATTCGGTCGTCCGGCACTCTTTCCGACAAGCCGTCGGTAAATTGTTGCGCGGGGAGCGTCGGTCGTGGTCACATGGACGGGAGACCTGGTTAGGTCTGCCTAACCACGACCTCCACCGGAGCTCCAGGAGGTATCCATGCCGACGCCCGAGCATGACCCGCAGCCGCAGCCGCAGCCGCAGCCGCAGCCGTCACCGCAGCCGTCCTCCCCCCTGTCGATGAAGGACCTGCTGGCCTCGTGCGCCGCCGCCACGGCGGTGTCCACGCCACCGGTCGAGCCGGCTGAACCTGCTGAGCCGGACGAGGAAGAAACGGACGAGCTGCCGTCCCGGCGCGACGCGGCATAGCCTGTGCGCGGTGTCCCGTCACGGGACGAGGGCAGAACCGGCGGCTGACAGCTACGGGACGACGACCACGTTCGTGTGCACCGGCGCGAACTCCCACAGCGCATCCCCGTCGGCCCGGGACATCCGCACGCCGCCCGTCTTCAGTGACGGGTCCGGGCTCTTCATAGAGCCGTCCACCGCCGCGCTGAACCCGACGGACACGCCCTCCACCGTCGCGAACCGCACCACGTGCTCGATCATCACGCCGTCCGAGCCCTTGGTGGGCGGCCCCTGGCGCGGCGTAACCACCTCGTACGTCCCGGGCTGCGGACTCAGCGTGCTCGGCATGACCTCGAAGGTCCTGGCCACATCCCCGGCCGCGTCGACGAGCCACACCTGACGGTCCTCCAGGGCGTACACCACACGCTTTCCGGTGCCGGAGCCGACCGGGAGCGCGGCCGGCGGCTTCTCGTCCTTCGGCTTGTCGTCCTTCGGCTTGTCGTCGCCGGTGGCCGGGGCGCTGCTGGAAGTTTTCGGCTTGGGGACGGCGACGGAGTCGGGGGCGTTCGCCGAGGCCTGGTAGGCCAGGAAACCGACCACGCCTAGAGCCGCCGCAGTGAGCCCGGCCACGAATCCCGAGCTGCCCCTAGACACCGTGCGCGCCCCTTTCGCTTCCGTTCGTAGTACAAGCGTTTACGTCGTACCCGCGTGTACACGGTGACGGTAGCAGCCGGGGCGGGGCGTACCGGGACGCCGTACAGGAGACCGTGCCCGGTCGGAGGAGCCGTAGGCTGTTTGCGTGCTCTTGCTCGCCGTGGATACCGCCACCCCCGCCGTCACCGTCGCCCTGCACGACGGGACCTCCGTCGTCGCCGAGTCCGGTCAGGTCGATGCTCGAAGGCACGGGGAACTGCTGCTGCCCGCCGTCGACCAGGTCCTCGCCGAGGCCGGAGCGGGCCTCGACGCCGTGACGGACGTGGTCGTGGGCGTCGGCCCCGGACCGTACACCGGTCTGCGGGTCGGCCTGGCCACGGCCGCGACCTTCGGCTCCGCGCTCTCCGTACCCGTGCACGGGCTGTGCACCCTGGACGGTCTCGCGTACGCCGCCGGGCAGGACGGCCTGGAAGGCCCGTTCGCCGTCGCGACGGACGCCCGCCGCAAGGAGGTCTACTGGGCGAGGTACGTGGACTCCCGTACGCGCGCCACGGAGCCCGCCGTCGACCGGCCCGCCGACATCGCCGAGCAGCTCGCCGGACTCCCCGTCGTCGGGGCGGGCGCGGTGCTCTACCCCGAGGTCTTCCCGGACGCCCGGGGCCCCGAGCACGTCTCCGCAGGGGCGCTGGCGGCCCTCGCCGCCGAGCGTCTCGCCGCAGGGGCGGAACTGCTGCCGCCGCAGCCGCTCTACCTCCGCAGGCCCGATGCCCAGGTCCCCAAGAACTACAAGGTGGTCACCCCGAAGTGACGACCACGACTGCCGTGCTGCGCGAGATGCGCTGGTGGGACATCGATCCGGTGCTGGACCTCGAACACGAGCTGTTCCCGGAGGACGCCTGGTCGGCCGGCATGTTCTGGTCCGAACTGGCGCACTCCCGCGGCCCGCGGGCCACTCGCCGCTATGTGGTCGCCGAGGACCCCGCCACCGGCCGGATCGTCGGCTATGCCGGGCTCGCCGCGGCCGGTGATCTCGCCGACGTACAGACGATCGGTGTCACCCGCGGTCACTGGGGCGGCGGCCTCGGCTCCGCACTCCTCACCGATCTGCTGAAGCACGCCACGGCCTTCGAGTGCGCCGAGGTGCTGCTCGAAGTCCGCGTCGACAACACCCGGGCGCAGAAGCTGTACGAACGCTTCGGCTTCGAACCGATCGGCTTCCGCCGCGGCTACTACCAGCCGGGCAACGTCGACGCACTCGTCATGCGCCTCCACGTACACGAAGACGTACACGAAGACGTACAAGAGCACGCACAAGAGCTCGCACAGGAAACAGAGACTGACTGATGGCTGACGAACCGCTCGTACTCGGCATCGAGACCTCCTGCGACGAGACCGGCGTCGGTATCGTCCGCGGTACGACGCTGCTCGCCGACGCCGTCGCGTCCAGCGTCGACACGCACGCCCGCTTCGGCGGCGTCGTCCCGGAGATCGCCTCCCGCGCGCACCTGGAGGCGATGGTCCCCACCATCGAGCGCGCCCTGAAGGAGGCCGGGATCAGCGCCCGCGACCTCGACGGCATCTCCGTCACCGCGGGCCCCGGGCTGGCGGGCGCGCTGCTCGTCGGCGTCTCGGCGGCGAAGGCGTACGCGTACGCGCTGAACAAGCCGCTCTACGGGGTGAACCACCTCGCCTCGCACATCTGTGTCGACCAACTGGAACACGGCCCGCTGCCCGAGCCGACAATGGCGCTGCTGGTCAGCGGCGGCCACTCCTCGCTGCTGCTCGCGCCGGACATCACCAACGACGTACGGCCGCTGGGCGCGACCATCGACGACGCGGCGGGCGAGGCCTTCGACAAGATCGCCAGGGTGCTGAACCTCGGCTTCCCCGGCGGCCCGGTCATCGACCGGCTGGCGAAGGAGGGCGACCCGAAGGCCATCGCGTTCCCGCGCGGTCTGAGCGGCTCGCGCGATCCCGCGTACGACTTCTCCTTCTCCGGCCTGAAGACGTCCGTCGCCCGCTGGATCGAGGCGAAGCGGGCCGCCGGCGAGGACGTGCCGGTACGGGATGTGGCCGCGTCCTTCCAGGAGGCCGTGGTGGATGTGCTCACCCGGAAGGCCGTCCGGGCCTGCAAGGACGAGGGCGTCGACCACCTGATGATCGGCGGCGGTGTCGCGGCCAACTCGCGGCTGCGGGCGCTGGCCGAGGAACGGTGCGAGCGGGCCGGTATCCGGCTGCGGGTGCCGCGGCCGGGGCTGTGCACGGACAACGGGGCGATGGTCGCGGCGCTGGGCGCGGAGATGGTAGCCCGGGGCCGGCCGGCCTCGGACCTGGAGCTGTCCGCGGACTCGTCGCTGCCGGTGACCGACACCCACGTACCGAGTGCCCACGCACACGCACACGACCACGATCACGACCACGTGCACGAGATCAGCAAGGACAACCTCTACTCATGAGCGGTACGACCGTCGCGCTGATGTGGGAGGCCCGCGCCGCCGAGGGCAGGGGCTCCGAACTCCTGGAGTGGGCGCGCGCCCGGTCGGCCGAGCTGGCCCACGAGCCGCTGCGCCGCGAGCTGCTGCGCGCCCCGCAGGACCGGGTCCTGGTCATCACCTGGTGGCAGGGGGCGTACGGCGACGAGCTGCCCGAACTCCCCGAGCCGGACGCCGAGCTGATCACCCGCCCGGTGCACCGCTGGCGCTTCGAGTCCCTGGAAGCCGTCGAATCCCTCGGCTGAGGACATTCTGTGGTCCCGTCAGGGCACGGCGACGCCCAGCGAGTCGGCGCCCATCGCCTTCGGCGCGCCCTTCTCGTAGAACACGTCGAGATCGACGATCGTGAACCCCGCGGCCGTCAGCATCTCGGCGACCGGCCGGGTCAGATGGCACCCGGCGAAGAGCCGCCGCTCCACCGGATCGAGTCGGCGCTGCCAGCGGCGTACGTTCTCGTCCTCCTCCGGAGCCAGCCCGTGCTCCAGGAAGTGCAGGGTCGCGCCAGGCTTGAGAACCCGCCGCACCTCGCGCAGCGCCGCATCGGCGTCGGGGACGGTGCACAGCGTCCAGGTGGACAGGGCGCCGTCGAAGGTGTTGTCCTCGAACGGCAGGTATCGGCTGTCCAGACAGGCGCGCCGCACCGGTGTGTGCCCCGCCTCGATACGGTCATGGGCCAGCTTCCAGCCGAGATCGGACGGCTCGACCGCGGCCACGTCGGTGACGGCGTCCGGGTAGAACGGAACGTTGTGTCCGGAGCCGAACCCGATCTCGATGATCTCGCCGTACAGGCCCTCGCAGACCCGGCGCCGCAGCGGTTCGACCGCCTTCGTTCCGCCGACGACATCGACGATCCGGGGCACGATCCGCTCGACATAGAACCCCATCGTGCACCTCCGTGCGTCCCTTTCCAGCATGGCACCTCGGCGGCCCCGCCGCACCGTGCCGCCCGCAGGGGGAGGGCCGGTCGGTAGGGTCGGGCCCATGTCTCGCCGCGCACAACTGCCGCCGCCCCCACCGCCCGTGGAGATACGCGCCTGGCCCGACCGTGAGGCGCTGCTCACCGACCGGGCCGTGGTGCTCGGGGAGTTGGTGAAGATGCATGTTTCACCGGGCCGGCTGGCGATGCTGTGGCTGTGGGGAGCGCTCTGTGCGGTGGGCTGGTCGCTGGTGGGCGCGGCGCTCATCACGCTGGAGGAGACGTACGACGTCTTCAGTGCCTTGCTCGGCGTGATCCTCGCCGCCATGGGCGTCTGCTGCATGGTGCCCGCGATCGTCCTCGTCGTCATCGGTCTGCGCCGCGACCGCGATATTCGCCGACTGCTCGCCGCCTGGGGCGAGTTGGGCCGCGATCCGGCGCGCGACGCGCGGTTGCGGATGCCGGGCGTCAGCCTCCTCTGGCTGCTGACGTCCTTCGCGCTGTGCGCACTTGGGCTGTACGCGTGCATTGCCGTCCCGGCGACCGCCGAGGTGGGCCGGGAGACCTACGGTCTGGTTGCCCTGGTCATGGGACTGGGGATGACCGGCTGGATCGTCGGACTGATCGGCATCACCAAGGCGTTCGCCCACCGCCGTTGGGTGCTGCGGACCCTGATCGGGGCGACCGCTCCCGAGCCGCTGTGCTCCGTTGGGGGCGGCGCGCGCCGCTGAACCCGGACCTGGTCGCGCAGCGCGGTGCGGACCAGGCCCGACGGCCGTCGGCGCCGCCGGTCAGACGGGGCCGGTCACCGGGCGGCCGATCAGCATCGTCGGGGCTCCGGCCACCCGGGTCAGGAAGACCGTCGCGGCGTTCGGCCCCTGAAGCTTCATCCGGCGGCGCAGCTCCTCCGGTTCGACGGCCGAGCCGCGCTTCTTCACCGTCAGGACGCCGACCTTCCGCTCCCGCAGCAGCGCCTTGAGCTTCTTCATGTTGAACGGCAGCCGGTCGGTGATCTCGTACCCGGTGGTGTACGGGGAGTCGTAGGGCTGGTCGCTCGTGACGTACGCGATGGTCTCGTCGATCAGTCGGCCGTCGCACCGCGCCACGATGTCGGCGACCAGATGGGCGCGGATGACGGCGCCGTCCGGCTCGTACAGAAAGCGGCCGACCGGGCCGACGGGCGGGGCGGGCAGCGGGGCGCCGGACCACAGGGTGGCGCGGGCCGGAAGCACGGTGGCGCGGTAGGAACCGGCCGCGAAGCCCTCGCCGAACCAGAGCACCGCCTCCTTCACATCGCCGCCGTCCGAGATCCACTCGGCCTCCGCCTGCGCCGGGATCGCCTCGTGCGGGATGCCGGGGGCGATCTTCAGCGCGGCGCGGGGGGCCTTGAGCGCGGCGCCGGTTGCCCAGGAGAGCGGCGGTGAGTACGCCTCGGGGTCGAAGATCCTGCCCCTGCCGCCGCGCCGGGCCGGGTCGACGAAGACCGCGTCGTACGGCGAGGTGTCGATCTCGGTGACATCGGCGCAGCGCACCTCGATCAGACCGTCCAGGCCGAGCGCGGCGGCGTTGGCGCGGGCCACCTCGGCGGTCAGCGGGTCGCGGTCCACCGCGAGGACACGGATGCCCGACCGTGCGAGCGCGATCGCGTCGCCGCCGATTCCGCAGCAGAGGTCGGCGACGCTCCGCACGCCGCCCGCCTCCACGAATCGCTGTGCGCGATGGGTGGCCACCGACGTGCGCGTCGCCTGCTCGACGCCGTTCGGCGTGAAGAACATCCGGTACGCGTCCTCGGCACCGAATTTCGCTACCGCCCGCTGCCGCAGCCGCGCCTGCCCCAGCGCCGCCGAGACCAGCGAGGCCGGGTGGGTGCGGCGCAGCCGGGTGGCGGTGGCGAGCTCCTGGGCGGGGTCGTACGACCGCAGCCCGTCCAGGAGCGCCGCGCCCTCGGGGGTGCGCAGGGCCATGAAAGCGGCGAGGGGGTCGCCTGCGCCGGACGGGGCGGGAGCGTCGGACCGGCCGTCGGCGGTGGACGGGCCGTTCGGGGGGAGAGCGTTCACCCGTCCCATTGTGAGCCAGCCGGGTTGACCGGCGGGCCCGGTGGCGGTGTCGGGCCGGGGCGCCGGACCACGTGCTGGCAGGATGCGACGCCATGCAGCTAGTGCGACAAAAGGAAAAATTAACATGAAAAGGAGTAGCCCGGGTGTGCCCGAACCGGGGTGCGGGCGGGGCCCCGGCAGGCATCGGCCGGCCTGCGCGGTCCTGGCCGCACTCCTGGTCGCCGCGGTCTGCTCCGGCTGCGTCTTCGGGGCCGACGGCCGGAGCGGTGACGGCGACGAGCACCGGGCCCGACCCGCCGCCGGACTCGCGGGTGGCCCCGGACAGTGGGCCGGCCAGGGCGGCGCACCCGCCGGGCCCCGTGAGAACGCGAGGTTCAGCCCGGCTGTACGGGCGGCCCTCGCCAAGAAGTGGGGGCTGGACAGTCCACCCCTGATCGCACCCCCGCCGCCTGCCGTGAAGCCGCACATCACCACCCGCGAGGGGTTCAAGGTCAACGGCGGCGACGACTCGCTGCCGCCGGTCTTCACCACCGTCCCGACCAAGGACCGGATCGTTTTCCTGACGATGGACGACGGTGCCGAGAAGGACCCCGAACTGCTGCAGATGATGGACGAGCTGG
This sequence comes from Streptomyces sp. NPDC001832, assembly GCF_040297265.1. Taxonomy (NCBI): domain Bacteria; kingdom Bacillati; phylum Actinomycetota; class Actinomycetes; order Kitasatosporales; family Streptomycetaceae; genus Streptomyces; species Streptomyces sp. NPDC001832. The sequence continues at coordinate 70,774 of NZ_JBEOYU010000008.1, read as the reverse complement.
ACATCCCGTACAGCGCCTTCCTCAGCGACTACCTGGTGCGCGACAGCTACGGGTACTTCCTGGAGATGCAGCGGCTGGGCGTCGGCCTCAACAACCACACGCTCAGCCATCCCCACCTGCCCCGGCTCTCGTACAGCGAGCAGCGGAGCGAGATCTGCGACCAGCAGGCCATCATCGAGAAGCAGTACGGGCAGCGCCCCACCCTCTTCCGCCCGCCGTACGGCACATACGACTCGGACACGCTCCGCATCGCGAAGGCCTGCGGCATCAAGGCCGTGCCGCTCTGGAACGCGGAGGCGTTCCCGGACCGCATGGAGTACCGCGAGGAGGACCAGGATCTGCACCCCGGCGACATCATCGTCACGCACCTCCGGGGCCGGAAGGACTGGGGCGGCAGCATGGCCGACCTGGTACGGGCGGTCATGAAGACCATCACGGACAAGGGGTACGCCGTGGCCCGGCTGGAGGACTACGTATGAGAAGGGTGCACCGGCTGCTCGCCGCGGGGCGATGCGGGAGCGGGTTCGACGGCTGGTACGGAGGTTCGAGCATGAACCCACGGTCGTACGGAACGGCGCGGTGAGTCCCTTCGTTGTCCCTGTGTTGTCCGGACCGTTGCGCTGCCTGGGCTGTGGCATGCGGCCGGCGCCCCGTCGCACCGTGCGCGGGCGGGGCCGGCATGACGCCACGACTGACTGAATTGGCACTCCGCTTGACCGAGTGCTAATCCCGGTCATAGTCTCGGTGCTGGCACTCACCACTGGAGAGTGCCAGCAGTACTGTGCGACTGGCAGGTCCGGCACCCGCGACGACGGATCCACCTGGTCGCCACACCAAGACTCTTAACCCCGTGAGATCTCCGAAGGGGGAGACCGGATCGTGTCGACCGCCAGCTCCAAGGTTGCGATCAAGCCGCTCGAGGACCGCATTGTGGTCCAGCCGCTCGACGCCGAGCAGACCACGGCCTCCGGCCTGGTCATTCCGGACACCGCCAAGGAGAAGCCCCAGGAGGGCGTCGTCCTGGCCGTGGGCCCGGGTCGCTTCGAGAACGGCGAGCGCCTTCCGCTCGACGTCAACACCGGCGACGTCGTGCTGTACAGCAAGTACGGCGGCACCGAGGTGAAGTACAACGGCGAGGAGTACCTCGTCCTCTCGGCTCGCGACGTTCTCGCGATCGTCGAGAAGTAATTCACCCACGTTTGCTTCTGTTCTGCGCCCCTGGCCCCCTGCGAATAACCAGCCGGGCGGTCCGGGGCGCAGTTCGTTTGAGAGGAATGCTCAGCTGCCATGGCGAAGATTCTGAAGTTCGACGAGGACGCCCGTCGCGCCCTTGAGCGCGGCGTCAACAAGCTTGCCGACACGGTCAAGGTGACGATCGGCCCCAAGGGCCGCAACGTCGTCATCGACAAGAAGTTCGGTGCTCCCACCATCACCAACGACGGTGTCACCATCGCGCGCGAGGTCGAGATCGACGACCCGTACGAGAACCTCGGTGCCCAGCTGGTGAAGGAGGTGGCGACCAAGACCAACGACGTGGCGGGTGACGGTACGACCACCGCCACCGTGCTGGCCCAGGCACTCGTCCGCGAGGGTCTGCGCAACGTTGCCGCGGGTGCTTCCCCGGCCGCCCTGAAGAAGGGCATCGACGCCGCGGTCAAGGCCGTGTCCGAGGAGCTCCTCGCGACCGCCCGCCCGATCGAGGACAAGACCGACATCGCCGCCGTGGCCGCGCTCTCCGCGCAGGACCCGCAGGTCGGCGAGCTCATCGCGGACGCGATGGACAAGGTCGGCAAGGACGGTGTCATCACCGTCGAGGAGTCCAACACCTTCGGTCTGGACCTCGACTTCACCGAGGGCATGGCCTTCGACAAGGGCTACCTGTCCCCGTACATGGTGACCGACCAGGAGCGTATGGAGGCCGTCCTCGACGACCCGTACATCCTGATCCACCAGGGCAAGATCGGCTCGATCCAGGAGCTGCTCCCGCTCCTGGAGAAGGTCATCCAGGCCGGTGGCTCCAAGCCGCTGCTGATCATCGCCGAGGACGTCGAGGGCGAGGCGCTGTCGACCCTCGTCGTCAACAAGATCCGTGGCACCTTCAACGCCGTCGCGGTGAAGGCCCCGGGCTTCGGTGACCGCCGCAAGGCCATGCTCGGCGACATCGCCACCCTCACCGGTGCGACCGTCATCGCCGAGGAGGTCGGCCTCAAGCTCGACCAGGCCGGTCTGGACGTGCTGGGCACCGCCCGCCGCGTCACCGTCACCAAGGACGACACGACGATCGTGGACGGCGGCGGCGAGCCCGGCGACGTCAAGGGCCGGGTCAACCAGATCAAGGCCGAGATCGAAGCCACGGACTCCGACTGGGACCGCGAGAAGCTCCAGGAGCGCCTCGCGAAGCTGGCCGGCGGCGTGTGCGTGATCCGTGTCGGTGCCGCCACCGAGGTGGAGCTCAAGGAGAAGAAGCACCGTCTGGAGGACGCCATCTCCGCGACCCGCGCCGCGGTCGAGGAGGGCATCGTCTCCGGTGGTGGCTCTTCCCTGGTCCACGCCGTCAAGGTTCTCGAGGGCAACCTCGGCAAGGCCGGCGACGAGGCCACCGGTGTCGCGGTCGTGCGCCGCGCCGCCGTCGAGCCGCTGCGCTGGATCGCCGAGAACGCGGGCCTCGAGGGTTACGTCATCACCTCGAAGGTCGCCGAGCTCGACAAGGGCCAGGGCTTCAACGCCGCGACCGGTGAGTACGGCGACCTGGTGAAGGCCGGTGTCATCGACCCGGTCAAGGTCACCCGCTCCGCGCTGGAGAACGCCGCGTCCATCGCGTCGCTGCTGCTCACGACCGAGACGCTGGTCGTCGAGAAGCCGGCCGAGGAAGAGGCCGAGGCCGGTCACGGCGGCCACGGCCACTCGCACTAGCGGCTATCTCAGCTCAGCCACTGAGGCCCGGTACCCCGTCGCGGGGTACCGGGCCTCGGGCTGTCGGATCAAGCCCGTCCGGCGTTCGAGGCCCGGGACCGGGGAATGGGTATCCGCTCCGGTAAACGCCCACTCACTGAGGCCCGTACTTGCGGCCTGTCTTGGAGGTGACCCCTCCGAGCAGGCCGCGCGGCGTCACCTTCACCAGCCCCATCAACGCCTTGTACCGCGGGTCCGGGATCGAGACCGACCTACCGCGCGCCAGGTCCGCCAGGGCCACCGCCACCAACTTGTCCGCGTCGAGCCACATCCAGCCCGGGATGTTGCCGGTCCCCATTCCGGCCCGCTCGTGGAACTCGGTCCGTACGAAGCCGGGGCACAGCGCCATCAGCCGCACCCCCGAACCGGCCAGGTCCTTCGCCGCGCCCTGGGTGAACTGCACGACCCATGCCTTGGACGCGCCGTACGTCCCGCGCGGCACGAACGCAGCCACCGAGGCCACATTGACGACCCCGCCCCGCCCGCGCTCCCGCATTCCGGCCGCGGCCGCCGAAGTCAGCCGCAGCACCGCCTCGCAGTGCACCTTCAGCATTTTCAGCTCATCGGCCATGGGCACATCCAGATAGCGGCCCTTGTTGCCGAACCCGGCGTTGTTGACCAGCAGATCGACCGACTGGTGACGATCCGTCAACCGGGCCTCGACCGCGGCGATCCCCTTGTCCTCGGACAGGTCGGCCGTCAGCACCTCGGCCTCGATGCCGTGCCGGTCGTGCAGCTCGGTCGCCTGCTCGCGCAGCCGCTCGGTGTTGCGCGCCACCAGCACCAGGTTGTGCCCATCGGCCGCGAGCCGCCGCGCGAATGCGGCTCCGATCCCTGCGGTGGCGCCCGTAATCAGTGCAGTCGTCATATGCGGCACGTTAGTGCCTGTCCGGCACGCCGCGATCAGCTGTCCGCCTCCGCCTCCACGTACTTCACAGCGGCACGCAGCGACTCGGGATGCAGCGCGTCCCGTGCCGCGAGCAGCTTCGGGAACAGCTCCAGTCGCGTTGGCGAGGCGGCTCGCTCCACACTCAAAGATGCACGCCAATAATTCGCACCCAGCCCAAGAGCCCCTTATGGTTGAAGGGTGATCGAAGCCCGTCATCTCCGCGTCCTGCGGGCCGTGTCCGCCACCGGCTCGTTCTCCGCCGCCGCCCGCGAACTGGGCTGCACCCAGCCGGCGGTCAGCCAGCAGATGAAGGCCCTGGAAGCCTCTGCGGGGACCACCCTGCTGATCCGTACGGGACGCGAGATGCGGCTCACCCAGGCGGGGGAGGCCCTCGTCCGGCACGCCTCCGGAATCCTCGCCGGGCTCACCGCCGCCGAGGAGGAGGTCGCCGCCATCGCCGGACTGCGGGCCGGTCGGGTGCGGCTCGCCTCGTTTCCGAGTGGCAGCTCCACGCTGGTCCCCGGCGCCCTCGCGGCACTGCGCACGGCCCACCCCGGCACCCGGGTCTCCCTGGTCGAGGCCGAGCCGCCGCGCTCGGTCGAGATGCTGCGCGAGGGCGACTGCGACATCGCGCTGACATTCCGCTACGGCGCCTCCGGCACGGAGTGGGACGACCTGGTCGTACGCCCGCTGCTCACCGACCGGCTGATCGGCCTGGTCCCCGAGGGGCACCGGCTTGCCGGTTCGGCCGCGGTCGGTATCGCCGAGCTGGCCGACGAGCCGTGGATCGCGGGCTGTCCGCGCTGCCGCCGTCAGCTGGTGGAGGTCTGTGAGGAGTCCGGCTTCACGCCCCGGATCGACTTCGCCACCGACGACTACCCGGCAGTGATCGGTTTGGTCGGCGCCGGCCTCGGAGTGGCCGTACTGCCGGAGCTGGCGATCGAGTCGGTACGCCCCAAGGGGGCCCGCACCGTGACGGTCGAGCCGGCCATCGAGCGCGAGATCGTCGCTCTGACCCTGCCCGACCTGGCCCAGGTGCCGGCGGTGGCGGCCACCCTGGACCGGCTGTCCCTGGCGGCCTCCCGCTGACGAGGGCCTGCCTGTGGCCCGGCCGCCCTCGGTGGCCGGGTGAAGTGCGGAAACGTTTTTGTATTTGGTGGGCGGGGCGCGGCGGGATCAGCCGTGCCCCGACGGGGACGGAAGGCCCGACGGCGCCGCTGCCGCGATCAGACGGTTGCGGGCCCGTCCCATGAGCTCCTCGCGTTCGTCCTCGGTCAGTCCGCCCCACACTCCGTAGGGCTCTCGTACCGCCAGTGCGTGTGCTGCACACTCGGCACGTACCGGGCATCGCATACAGACCTCTTTTGCCGAGTTCTCGCGGGCGCTCCGTGCCGCCCCGCGTTCACCCTCCGGGTGGAAGAACAGCGAGCTGTCGACCCCGCGGCAGGCCGCCAACAGCTGCCAGTCCCACAGATCGGCGTTGGGTCCGGGAAGCCGGGAGAAATCTGCCATTGCTTGTCTCCTCGAAACCATGCTGCGTCGGAATCGTCGTTGTCGTCTGCGGTTGACCGTGTCCATGACATCTACATCTACGGGTGTAAGTAGATGTAAATATGACTGATTGCGAATCTAGCCACAGACACCAGCAAAAGGGAAGAAAACCCGCCAAATAGGGCATATCTTCACGCGAAGTTTCGGTTGACGACTGAATGATTCGCGCCGCTCCCCTCTGCGCACGTGACCTCACGTAGAGTGCCGAACTCTGCTGTCCGACCCGTAACTCTTTCGAGTGACCGTCGTTGAGAGGGCGGAGGCGGTTGACAGAAAAAGCGATCGGGCAGGTGTCCGAGAGCGTCAACCGCTCAGGTGACGACTTGTTACAGCCTGGAGGCTCAAGGTGACGCGCATCAGCTGCGGAGGACGGTCATGACATCCGTCCTCGTCTGCGACGACTCCCCGCTTGCCCGAGAAGCGCTCCGTCGCGCGGTCGCGACCGTGCCCGGCGTCGAGCGTGTGACGACGGCGGCCAACGGCGAGGAAGTCCTCCGCCGCTGGGGCGCCGACCGTTCGGATCTGATTCTGATGGATGTACGCATGCCCGGTCTGGGGGGTGTGGAGACGGTCCGGCGGCTGCTCTCCGCCGACCCCGGCGCCAGGATCATCATGCTGACCGTCGCCGAGGACCTGGACGGTGTCGCGCTCGCGGTCGCCGCCGGTGCCCGCGGCTACCTGCACAAGGACGCCTCACGCGCGGAGCTGCGGGCCACCGTCACCCAGGCGCTGGCCGATCCGACGTGGCGGCTCGCCCCGCGCCGGCTGCGGTCGGCCGAGATGGGTGCGGCGCCGACGCTCACCGCGCGTGAGATCCAGGTGCTCGAAGGAATGAGTCACGGCCGCTCGAACGCCGAGATCGGCCGTGAGCTGTTCCTCTCCGAGGACACGGTGAAGACGCACGCCAGGCGTCTGTTCAAGAAGCTCGGCGCCTCGGACCGGGCGCACGCCGTGGCGCTCGGCTTCCGCTGGGGCCTGGTCCGCTGAGGACCAGTCATGGCCGGCAGCCGGTCGATTCCCCGTCCGCACACCGGCGGACGGGGCGACGCGGCCGACGAGCGCGGGGCGGGCTCCGCCCCGCCGGTGGTGCCCTCCGCGCCGACGGTATGTGACGCTTCCCGGCCGATGCCGCATCCTTGAGAGGTCGGGAACGATTCGGTCCAGCGGAAGGGGAGGGCGCAGGGCATGACTTCCGGCGCACCCGCTCATAACGCTTCGGTGCACAACTACGGAGGCGGCGGAGCAGAAGACGCGGCTCCGAGGCACCATGGTCCGATGCGCGACGACGAGACGACGGTGATCGGTGCACTGGTGCACCGTGCTGTCGAGGGGGACGCGCAGGCCACCCATGATCTGCTGGCCCATGTCCACCCTCTCGCGCTGCGCTACTGCAGGTCCCGGCTGAACCGGCTGCCCGGTGATGCCCGTCACTTCGTGGAGGATCTGGCGCAGGAGGTCTGTGTCGCGGTGCTGATGGCGCTGCCGCGCTACAAGGACACCGGCAGACCTTTCGAAGCCTTTGTCTTCGCCATCGCGGGCCACAAGGTCGCCGATCTCCAGCGGGCCGCCATGCGGCACCCGGGATCGACGGCCGTCCCCTCCGACGAGATGCCCGAGCGGCCGGACGATTCGCTCGGGCCCGAGGAGCGCGCGCTGCTCAGCAGCGATGCGGCCTGGGCCAAGAAGCTTCTTGCCAACCTCCCGGAGAACCAGCGTGAGCTGCTCGTCCTGCGGGTGGCAGTCGGTCTGACCGCCGAGGAGACCGGACAGATGCTGGGCATGTCGCCGGGTGCGGTCCGGGTTGCCCAGCACCGGGCGCTGAGCAGGCTGAGGGCCCTCGCGGAGCAGTGAGCCGGCTCCCGCCGCGGTCCGTACGAAGCTACAGAACCTCTAGGTGATCTTGCTCGTGGAATGAGACACCCCCGAAGGCCGTTAGCATGGACATCCGCACCGATCAAGGCCATTTGGGGAAGGTGTCATGACTGCAAACGTCGACGGAGTGCCCGAGAAATTCGCGACGCTCGGGCTGACATACGACGACGTGCTGCTGCTGCCCGGCGCATCCGAAGTACTGCCCAACGCAGTCGACATTTCGTCCCGCATCTCCCGCAACGTACGCGTGAACATTCCGCTGCTCTCCGCGGCGATGGACAAGGTCACCGAGTCCCGCATGGCCATCGCCATGGCGCGGCAGGGTGGCGTCGGTGTGCTGCACCGCAACCTGTCGATCGAGGACCAGGTCAACCAGGTCGACCTCGTGAAGCGCTCCGAGTCCGGCATGGTCACCGACCCGATCACGGTGCACCCTGACGCGACGCTCGCCGAGGCCGACGCCCTCTGTGCCAAGTTCCGGATCTCCGGCGTCCCTGTGACCGACCCGGCGGGCAAGCTGCTCGGCATTGTCACCAACCGCGACATGGCCTTCGAGACCGACCGGACGCGCCAGGTGCGCGAGGTCATGACGCCGATGCCGCTCGTGACGGGCAAGGTCGGCATCAGTGGCGTGGACGCCATGGAGCTGCTGCGCCGCCACAAGATCGAGAAGCTTCCGCTGGTCGACGAGTCCGGCGTGCTCAAGGGCCTCATCACCGTCAAGGACTTCGTGAAGGCCGAGCAGTACCCGAACGCGGCGAAGGACGCCGAGGGCCGCCTCCTCGTCGGTGCCGCGGTCGGTGCCAGCCCCGAGGCCCTGGAGCGGGCGCAGGCGCTCGCGCGGGCCGGGGCCGACTTCCTCATCGTCGACACTTCGCACGGGCACAACAGCAACGCCCTGAGCTGGATGTCGAAGATCAAGTCGAGTGTCGGCGTCGATGTCATCGGTGGCAACGTCGCGACGCGCGATGGCGCCCAGGCGCTGATCGACGCCGGGGTCGACGGTGTGAAGGTCGGTGTCGGCCCGGGCTCGATCTGCACCACGCGTGTGGTCGCCGGCATCGGTGTCCCGCAGGTCACCGCGATCTACGAGGCCGCGCTCGCCGCCCGTGCCGCGGGTGTGCCGGTCATCGGCGACGGCGGTCTTCAGTACTCCGGCGACATCGGCAAGGCGCTGGCCGCCGGTGCCGACACCGTGATGCTCGGCTCGCTGCTCGCGGGCTGCGAGGAGTCGCCGGGCGAGCTGCTGTTCATCAACGGCAAGCAGTTCAAGTCGTACCGGGGCATGGGCTCGCTGGGCGCCATGCAGTCGCGCGGCCAGGGCAGGTCGTACTCGAAGGACCGCTACTTCCAGGCGGAAGTCGCCTCCGACGACAAGCTCGTCCCCGAGGGCATCGAGGGGCAGGTGCCCTACCGCGGTCCCCTCGCCAACGTGCTGCACCAGCTGGTCGGCGGCCTGCGCCAGACGATGGGCTATGTGGGCGCCGCCACCATCGACGAGATGGAGACCAAGGGCCGTTTCGTGCGCATCACGTCCGCGGGTCTCAAGGAGAGCCACCCGCACGACATCCAGATGACGGTCGAGGCGCCGAACTACAGCAGGAAGTAACGCAACAGCGCAGCTGAGGGGCGGCCCGGGGTTCCCGGAACCGCCCCTCAGTCGTGTGTCGGGGATACTGGACAGCGCAGACGTAGAGGAAAGGCCACACCATCGTGACTGAGATCGAGATCGGGCGCGGCAAGCGCGGCCGCCGGGCGTACGCATTCGACGACATCGCCATCGTTCCGAGCCGTCGTACCCGCGACCCGAAGGAGGTCTCGATCGCCTGGCAGATCGACGCCTACCGTTTCGAGCTGCCGTTCCTGGCGGCTCCCATGGACTCCGTGGTCTCCCCGCAGACCGCGATCCGCATCGGTGAGCTGGGCGGCCTCGGTGTCCTCAACCTCGAGGGCCTGTGGACCCGGCACGCCGACCCGCAGCCGCTGCTCGACGAGATCGCCGAGATGCCCGTGGAGTCGGCGACCCGCCGCCTCCAGGAGATCTACTCCGCTCCGATCCAGGAGGAGCTGATCGGGCAGCGCATCAAGGAGGTGCGCGACTCCGGTGTCGTCACCGCCGCCGCGCTCTCCCCGCAGCGCACCGCGCAGTTCTCCAAGGCCGTCGTCGACGCGGGTGTGGACATCTTCGTCATCCGCGGTACGACGGTCTCCGCCGAGCACGTCTCGGGTGCGGCCGAGCCGCTCAACCTCAAGCAGTTCATCTACGAGCTGGATGTCCCGGTGATCGTCGGCGGCTGCGCCACGTACACCGCCGCCCTGCACCTGATGCGCACCGGTGCGGCCGGTGTCCTCGTCGGCTTCGGCGGCGGCGCCGCGCACACCACGCGCAACGTCTTCGGCATCCAGGTCCCGATGGCGACCGCGGTCGCCGATGTGGCCGGAGCCCGCCGCGACTACATGGACGAGTCCGGCGGCCGGTACGTACACGTGATCGCTGACGGCGGCGTCGGCTGGTCCGGCGACCTGCCGAAGGCCGTCGCCTGCGGTGCGGACGCAGTGATGATGGGCTCCCCGCTGGCCCGTGCGACGGACGCGCCGGGCCGCGGCCGCCACTGGGGCATGGAGGCCGTCCACGAGGACGTGCCGCGCGGCAAACTGGTGGACCTGGGCTCCGTAGGCACGACCGAGGAGGTCCTCACCGGTCCTTCGCACTCGCCCGACGGTTCGATGAACATCTTCGGTGCGCTGCGCCGGGCGATGGCGACGACGGGGTACAGCGACCTCAAGGAGTTCCAGCGCGTCGAGGTGACGGTGGCTGACTCGCAGCACCGCCGCTGAGCCGTAGCCGGCTGCAATCACGGGAGGGTCCGGACCGCACACGCGGTCCGGACCCTCCCGTATGCCGCGGGCGACGGCCTTGATCAGTCGGACGCCTTGCGGGCGGCCGAGAACGCGACGACTCCGGCGATCACGATGAAGACGAAGGTCAGCGGGTCCGCGTCTTCCTTCCACACCTTGTTCAGGCCGCTGAAGTGGTCGAAGAAGATCTCGCTGACCGAGAGCGGGAGCTGCTTGCTGATGACGATGGCCTCACCGAGCAGCTGGCCGAAGTAGACACCGATCAGCGCGAGGGCGGCGCTGATGACCGGCAGGGCGGGGTTGCGGCCGCCGAGCTTGCCTGCGGCGAAGCCGACGATGGCGCCGACACCCACGGCCGCGTAGCCGATATTGTGCTTGGTGGCGCCGATGATCCCGCCGTAGATGCCCGCGGCGACGAGGGCCGCGACGACGGCGGCGATCAGGCCGAGGCCCAGGTTGTTGCGGGCCGGAGCCGGCGGGGCGAACGGCGCGCCGTCGTACGGTACGCCGGGCTGACCGGGCTGGCTGTACGGGCCGGGCTGCTGGCCCGCGAACGGGTTGCTGCCGGCGGGCTGGGCGTCGTTCGGCTGGTTCGCCGGTGGCACGGGCTGGGTCATGGTGGAATCCCCCCTGGAACAGAAGCGCACAACTGTGCGAGAAGTGACGCCGCAGGCTAGCAGTCGCCTATGACATCGCCCACCTGATTCCTTGGGGAATCGTTCACCGAGATCCCTGGGGAACGCCTTCTCACAACCGGTGTGCGGCCCCCGCCGGGGTCGCGCCCCGGGTGTCCAGGAGGAGTTGGGCCTTCACGGCGAGGCCCTGGAGATCGTACGTACGGTGGTGCTGGAGCAGCACGGTGAGGTCGGCGCTCGATGCCGCCTCGTACAGCGAGTCGGCGCGCGGGACCGGGAGTTCACGTACCCGCCAGTCCAGGACATGTGGGTCGTGGTAGCAGATCTGGGCGCCCATCTCCATCAGCCGGGTCGCGATCTCCCGGGCGGGGGAGGCCTCCTGGTCGGCGAGGTCCGGCTTGTAGGTGACACCGAGGAGCAGCACTCGGGCGCCGCGTACGGACTTGCCGTGCTCGTTCAGGAGGGTGGCGCAGCGCTGGATCACGTACTGCGGCATCCGGTCGTTGATCTCCTGGGCGAGCGAGACCATCCGCGAGGGGTGGCCCGGGGTGCGGCTGTTGCACAGGAGGTAGCCGGGGTCGACGGGGGCACCGTGGCCGCCGACGCCGGGGCCCGGGCGGAATGGCTGGAAGCCGAAGGGCTTGGTCTCGGCGCACCTGATGACGTCCCAGAGGTCGACGCCGAGGTCGTGGCAGAGCACCGCCATCTCGTTGACCAGAGCGATGTTGACGTGCCGGAAGTTGGTTTCCAGGACCTTCGTCATCTCGGCCTCGCGCGGCCCGCGGGCCCGGACGACCTTGTCGGTGAGCCGGCCGTAGAAGGCGGCGGCAGATTCGGTGCAGGCGGGGGTGAGGCCGCCGATGACCTTGGGGGTGTTGGCGTAGACGTGGGTCCTGCTGCCGGGGTCGAGGCGGCTGGGGGAGTGGGCGAGGTGGAAGTCGCGTCCGGCGCGCAGCCCCGAGCCCTCTTCGAGGAGGGGCAGTACATAGCTCTCGGTGGTGCCGGGTTGCACGGCCGATTCCAGCAGGACGGTGGTGTGCGGGCGTAGTTGGGCGGCGAGCGTGCGGGCAGCGCCGCCGACGGCGGTGAGATCGAGGGTGCGGTCGGCGCCGAGCGGGGTGGGAGCGCAGATCACTGCGGTACGGACCCGTCCCAGTTCGGCCGGGTCGGTGGTGGGCCGGAAACCCCCCGAGAGCATCCGACGTACGTCCGAGGCGGTGAGCGATCCCTCGACGGGGGTGCGGCCCGCGGAGAGTTCCGCGTAGGTGCGTGGGTCGGCGTCGTAGCCGACGGTCTGGAGGCCGGCTGCGACGGCGGCTTGGGCGAGGGGCAGGCCGAGGTGGCCGAGTCCGATGACTGCGAGGTCTGCGGGCATGTGGATGGGCCGTCCTTCCCTTGGACCGACCGGCAGATGGAGGGCGCCACCCTCCGATTGCCGGTCGGCCCAGGACCATGAGAGCAGAAAGCGCAACCGCTGGGGACAGCGCAATGTCAGACTAGGCGTAAATATGACCTATATGTCGCATTGCGCGGCTCCAGTCGTCCTGGTGTTGTCCACAGGCGGTGGCCGAAGTCGTGGACGGCGGACAGAATCGAGAGGCGGGCACGGGTTGCCCGACCGGTCGGTCGGGTCGCCCCGTGTGTCGGACCACCCCGATCTATCCGGGAGGCAGCAGTGAGGACAGCGACACTGGGACCTGCGGAGCGCGCCGAGGCGCTTGCCGCGATGGCCGAGCGCGAACTGGACGTGCTGGTCGTGGGGGCGGGCGTGGTCGGCGCCGGTACGGCGCTGGACGCGGCGACAAGGGGGCTCTCGACCGGCCTCGTCGAGGCGCGCGACTGGGCCTCGGGCACATCGAGCAGGTCGAGCAAGCTGATCCACGGCGGGCTGCGGTATTTGGAGATGCTCGACTTCGCGCTCGTCCGGGAGGCCCTGAAGGAGCGCGGGCTGCTCCTGGGGCGGCTGGCCCCGCATCTGGTGAAGCCCGTGCCGTTCCTCTATCCGTTGCAGCACAAGGGCTGGGAGCGGCTCTACGCCGGTTCCGGCGTGGCGCTCTACGACGCGATGTCGATGTCGTCGGGGCATGGCCGCGGCCTGCCTGTTCACCGGCATCTCTCCCGCCGCCGCGCCCTGCGGGTCGCCCCGGCGCTGAGGAAGGACGCCCTGGTCGGAGCGTTGCAGTACTACGACGCTCAGATGGACGACGCCCGCTATGTGGCGACCCTGGTGCGCACCGCCGCCGGATACGGCGCCCATGTGGCGAACCGGGCGCGGGTGATCGGCTTTCTCCGGGAGGGCGAGCGGGTCGTCGGCGCCCGAGTGGAGGACGTCGAGGCAGGCGGGGAGTACGCAGTCAGGGCCAAACAGGTGGTCAACGCGACCGGGGTCTGGACGGATGACACCCAGACGCTGATCGGGGAGCGCGGGCTGTTCCACGTCCGGGCATCCAAGGGCATCCATCTGGTCGTCCCGAAGGACCGCATCCACTCCTCGACCGGCCTGATCCTGCGGACCGAGAAGTCCGTCCTCTTCGTCATCCCGTGGGGACGGCACTGGATCGTCGGGACGACGGACACCGACTGGGACCTGGACAAGGCGCACCCGGCGGCGTCCAGCGCCGATATCGACTATCTGCTCGAACATGTCAACTCGGTCCTGGCCATACCCCTGACCAGGGATGACGTCCAGGGCGTCTACGCGGGGCTGCGGCCGCTGCTGGCCGGCGAGTCGGATGCGACCAGCAAGCTCTCGCGCGAGCACACGGTGGCGCACCCGCTGCCGGGCCTCGTGGTCGTGGCGGGCGGCAAGTACACGACGTACCGGGTGATGGCGAAGGACGCCGTGGACGAGGCGGTGCACGGCCTCGACCAGCGGGTGGCGGAGTGCGTCACCGAGGACGTTCCGCTGCTGGGGGCGGAGGGATACCGTGCGCTGTGGAACGCCCGGGCGAGAATCGCGGCCCGTACGGGGCTTCATGTCGCCCGGGTGGAGCATCTGCTCAACCGCTACGGCTCCATGACCGAGGAGATCCTCGATCTGATCGTCGACGATCCGGCACTGGGAGAACCGCTGCCGTCGGCGGACGACTATCTGAAGGCCGAGATCGTCTACGCCGCCTCGCACGAGGGGGCCCGCCACCTCGACGACGTACTGACCCGCCGGACCCGGATCTCCATCGAGACCTTCGACCGGGGCACACTCAGCGCCCGGATCTGCGCGGAGCTGATGGCGCCGGTCCTGGGCTGGGACGAGGGGCAGATCGACCGGGAGGTCGAGCACTACGAGAAGCGGGTGCAGGCGGAGCGGGAGTCGCAGCGGCAGCCGGACGATCTCACGGCGGATGCGGCACGGCTCGGGGCGCCGGACATCGTGCCGCTTTAGGGCGAGCCGGTGATCCGCAGGGCAGGCTCCAGGCCTTAGGTGCGGGGCACGCTGCTGCAGAATTCCGCGTCGAGGAGCGCCGATTCGAGTGTCGCCGCATCGGTCAGGGTGTCCGTGTCGACCCGGTACGTCAGGGTGTGCCGGCCGTCGCGCGTGGCGGCGGTTCGGACGTAACTGCCCGTTATGTGGCCGTTGTGGCCCCAGACGGTGGTGCCGCAGGAAAGCTTCTGCGGATAGATGCCCAGGCCGTAGACGCCGTGCGTGGCACTGGTGTTCATCAGGGTCGCCAGCTGGGCGGGCGGGAGGAGGCGCCCGCCCAGCAGGGCCGCGTAGAAGCGGTTCAGATCGGTGAGCGTGGAGATGAGTTCCCCGGCCGCGCCCGCCGTGCGTGGGTCGAGCGCGGTGACAACGCGGAAGCTGCCGTCGGCCGGGTCGCGGGTATGGCCGCGGCCGTGCGGGGCGGGCAGGGTGGTGCGGGCGCCTGGGAGGGAGGTACCGGTGAGATGGAGGGGGGTGATGATGCGTTGGCGGATTTCGGTGGCGTAGTCGTTCCCGGTGACGCGCTGAACGACGAGTCCGAGTACGACGTAATTGGTGTTGGAGTAGGCGTAGTGGCCAGGGGCATTCGTCGGGCGGTGGGCCAGGGCGACACGGACCGCGGCGGTGGCGGAGACGGGGCGGACGGAGGCGTCGGCGGTGTAGTTGTAGAGGCCGCTGGTGTGGCTGAGCAGGGCGTGCACGGTGATGCGGCGGCCGTCGTTGCCGTTGCCCTGGATCAGTCCTGGCAGCAGCTGGTCGACGGTGTCCGACAGCTGCAGCCTTCCCTCCTGGACGAGTTGGAGTACGACCGTCGCGACGAAGCTCTTGGTGATGCTGCCGGCCCGGAACCGGTCGTCCCTGCGGATACCCGGGCCCGTCGAGCGGTAGGTGTCGTACGGTGCGGAAGAGGCACGATGGGCCAGCAGCGCCGCCGTGGGGGCACCACCCCTGGCGACGAGCCGGGGAAGATAGGCCGCTGCGGGCGTGAGGTGTGGTTCGCTGGGCACGGTTGCTGTTCCCAGGCTGAGCAGTGCCAGCGATAGCGAAGCGGCAAGCAGCGCCCTGAGTTTCGGCATGGCAGGAAATCCCTTCCTCGGGCCACATCATGACGGGCTGTGGACCCGGCACCATGACCGGTCCCGGGGTGAGGGACAATGAACGCTCTGCCAGGGCGGGTTGATCGCAGAGGGGACGCATGTCGGAGGCGGAACAGGCACGGGAGCCCCAACGGGACAAGGACGGACGTCTTCTTGCGGGGCGGTACCGGCTCGGGGAGGTGCTCGGCCGGGGCGGTATGGGCACGGTTTGGCGTGCCGTCGACGAGACGCTGGGCCGCACAGTCGCGGTCAAGGAGCTGCGGTTCCCCTCGGCCATCGACGAGGACGAGAAGCGCCGGCTCATCACGCGTACGCTGCGTGAGGCGAAGGCGATCGCCAGGATCCGTAACAACGGCGCGGTGACGGTCTACGACGTGGTCGACGAGGACGACCGGCCGTGGATCGTGATGGAACTCATCGAGGGCAAGTCCCTCGCCGAGGCCATCCGCGAGGACGGGGTGCTGACGCCGAGTCGGGCCGCCGAGGTCGGCCTCGCCATCCTCGACGTGCTGCGATCGGCGCACCGCGAGGGCATCCTGCACCGCGATGTGAAGCCGTCCAACGTGCTGATCGCCGAGGACGGCAGGGTCGTGCTGACCGACTTCGGTATCGCGCAGGTCGAGGGCGACCCCTCGGTCACCTCGACGGGCATGCTCGTCGGCGCCCCCTCGTACATCTCCCCGGAGCGCGCCCGCGGGCACAAGCCGGGACCGCCCGCCGATCTGTGGTCGCTCGGTGGACTGCTGTACGCCAGCGTCGAGGGCTCCCCGCCGTACGACAAGGGGTCGGCCATCGCCACCCTGACCGCGGTGATGACCGAGCCGCTCGACCCGCCGAAGAACGCCGGTCCGTTGGAGGAGGTCATCTACGGCCTGCTCGCCAAAGATCCCGATCAGCGACTCGACGACGCCGGCGCGCGCGCCCTGCTCAACGACGTGATCCACGCTCCCGAGAAGCCCGACCCGGTGGTGCCCCCGCCCGCTGAGGCCACCCAGGTCATGGCGCTGCCCGGCAAGACCACCGAACCAAGAGCCCAGGCGGCGTCGAAGTCCGGGGAATCGGGCGAGGGCGCCCGGGACCGGCTGAAGGGTGCACTGCGCTCCGTACGGAATGCGAAAGCGGCACCCGCCGCAGCGGTGAGCGCGGCCGCAGCCTCGACCACTGCCCCGCCCCCTCCCCCGACCGCTTCCTCGACGGGCCCTTCGAAGCCTGCCCGGCCTTCGGCTCCGGCGAAGCCTGCCACGGCCCCCGCCGCCGTACCGTCGCCGCGTCCCGCCACGTCGCCGACCACCCCGCCCTCGGCGTCCATCACGGACGTGGTGCCACGCCGCACCTTGGCGCTCGCCGTGGCTGTGATCGTGCTCGCCGTGATTGTGACGGTCCTCGCCCTCACGCTCGACGGAGACGGCAAGGATGACGCGAGCGGCGGTAACGGCAAGGACGACAAGTCCACCTCGGCCGGGGCCTCGACGACCGGCGGATCCGCGGACACCAACACCGACACCGACAGTGGCAGCGGCGAGCCCCAGGACCAGAACCAGAACCAGGACCAGGACAAGGGCCAGGACCAGGGCAAGGACCAAGACCAGGACAAGGGCAAGGGCGACAACTCGAACAAGGGGGCGGACGGTTCGAAGGGCGACGCCCCGGATGCTGCTGACGCACTGCCCGCCGGGTACAAAACCGTCAAGAACAAACAGTTCCACTTCACGATGGCGATGCCCGAGGACTTCCGGCTCAACGCCACGGCCGGTCGCAACTCCGGCGGCATCTACAACGTCGACGGCGGCTTCCCGCGCGTCCAGGTCGACTACACCAATTCGCCCGGCGACGACGCCGCAGCATCCTGGAACGCCGCGAAGGGCGGCGTCAAGGCCAGCAGCAACGACTACCGCCACCTCTTCGTGAAGGACGTCCAGTACAACGGCTACCCGACCGTCGCCGACTGGGGGTTCGAGCGCACCCAGCAGGGTCAGCGGATCCGGGTGCTGAATCGGGGCTTCAAAGTCGACGCCACCCACGGCTACGCGATCATGATCAGCTGCAAGGCGAGCGAGTGGGACGGCAAGGAGTGCTCGACGCTGCGCGAGACCGCGTTCGAGACGTTCGAGCCCACCGACTGATCCGTGGGTGAAAAGGGCCAGGATGCGCCGACCCTGCCGCGCGGCCGTCACTTGCCACGTATCGTGAGAGCTTGAAGTCCGTACGCAGCTAGAACGGTGAGTCAATTGCACGGCAAGTGACCGTAATTGACGCATTTATGCGGTCTTCGTGGCTGGGGGACAGCGCGCTCCGGGGAGGCGTCGTGGACGACTATGCGGGTCGGGTGCTTGCCGACCGCTACCGCCTTCCGCTGCCCCCGTCCGATGAGTACGAACTGGTCGAGACCCGGGCATTCGACACCTATAGCGGGCAGGAAGTCCTGGTCCGGCAGGTGCCGTTGCCCGAGGTGGTGGACGCCGAGGTACTCGACGCCGACGGCCCGGCCCCGGCGGCCCGCCGGGCGACCGGGCATGCCGTGCGGCGGGCCACGGACCCGGCGGTCCAGCGCGCCATCGAGGCGGCGCAGGCGGCGGCCCAGGTCCCCGACCACCCCAGGCTCGATCAGGTCTTCGACGTCTTCGCCGAGGCCGGCTCGCTCTGGATCGTGAGCGAACTCGTCATGGCCCGCCCGCTCGCGGCCCTGCTCGCGGAGTGCCCGCTCAACCCCTTCCGGGCCGCCGAGATCGGCTCCGACGTGCTGACGGCGCTGCGGGCGCTGCACGTTCACGGCTGGACCCACCGCAACATCACCGTCCGCACAGTGCTGGTCTGCGACGACGGTCGCGTCGTGCTGACCGGTCTGGCGGCCGGAGCGGCGGAGGAGGCGCTCTGCGGGTACGCACCGACGCCTCAGCCCGACGGCGAGGACGACGACGGCTACGGAGGCGACGGCCAGTCGCCGCCCGGCCGGCGGCTGCCGCTCACCGGCACCTGGAGCGACGGCCCAGGATCCGGGCACCCGGTCCCCGCCGGGGGCTCGGACGAGGACACCCTGCGTGCCGATGCCCGCGGCCATGGCAACTCCCCGGCGCTGCCCGCGCACCGGCCCGAGCCGCAGCAACAGCCGGGCAGCTGGGACGAGAGCGTCGCGAGCGGTCGTACGGGCCCCGCCTACCGCGGCCCCGCCACCACCCTCGCGGCCGAGCGCGCCCGGCAGACCCGGATCGCCGTCGTCGGCGCGGTCACCGAGCGCTGGGCACCCGAGCAGGCCGGACCCGTCCACGAGAACTGGCAGCTGGCGCCGCCGATCGGCCCCGCCACCGACCTCTGGGCGCTGGGCGCGCTGCTCTACCGCGCCGTCCAGGGGCACGCCCCGTACCCGGAGGAAAATGCGGCCGAGCTTGTCGAGATGGTGTGCGGGGAGCCGCCCGCCTTCGCCGAGGAGTGCGGTCCGCTGCGCCCCGTCGTCGAGTCGCTGCTGCGCCAGGACCCCACCGAGCGGCCGGACGTCGAGGAACTGCGAGGCTGGCTGCGCTCCCTCGTACGGTCGGCGCCCGAGCCCGAGGCCGGTCTGGACGTCGTGTCACTGCCGTCCCTCGACAGCGCCCGGCTGCCCGTCGTACGCCGCCGGGGCGAGCTGGTCCGCAGGCGCCGAGGCCTCATGGGCCAGGGCGCGGCCCGCGGCCGCCACCGCCACACGAAGGAGAGACCCGACCGCCACGACAGTCCCAGGGCGGAACGAGCACCCAGGGCGCCGCGCGAGCCCAAGGGCCCTAAGGCGCTGCGCACCCCGCCGCCCCGCCCCCAGCAGGGCGAAGGACGGGCGCCGCGACGGCTCGGGCGGCTGCTCCTGGTGCTGATCCTGCTGGCCCTGGTCGCGGCCATCGCGTACGCCGCGATGTTCATGCCCAAGGCGGACAGCGACTCCGGCACCCGCTCCTCGGGCCCGGCGTCCTCGACGTCCGCTTCACCTGAGCCCGGCGCCGGTGCGTCCGGCGAGCAGTCGCCCGCTCAGCCGTCCGGTGCGCAACGGCCGCAGACCAGCCGCTCCGCCGTCGCGCTCGCCCCCGGCTACGCCCTGCGCAAGGACCCGGAGGGTTTCGAGGTCGGTGTGCTCAAGGGCTGGCAGCGCAGCCCCGTCAACGCTGACCGTCAGATCCGGTACGGCAGCGACGGCTTCAGCCTGCTGATCGTCCCCGGACGCGACACCGTCAAGGCCCATGGCAACGACCCGCTGGCGTACCAGGCCGACAAGGAGCTGGAGTTGCAGCCGTTCCGCGACTCCAGCTGGTCGGGGTCGAGCGGGCTGCGCCGGATCGATGTCGGCCGACAGGCCATGGCCGAGGGCCAGTTCACCTGGCAGGACGCCAATGGCCGCGAGGTGTACGCCCGTAACCTCGCGATGATTGTCGACGGCCGCTACCACATCCTCCAGGTCATCGGCCCTGAGGACCGGCGCGACAAGGTTTCGGACATCTACGAACAAGCCGTCGCTTCCTACCGCGTGACGCCCTGAACGGTGGCGGCACATCACCCGAGTGGTGGCTGAGCGACAAGCATCACAGTGCGGTCTCTTGGGGGGTGCGAGGTTCCGTGGCCCGCATCCCCTCCGTAATCTGGCCTCCGAAGGAACGGGGCTGGGATACGTGGATCAATCACAGGGCACGGACACAGGACTGGTGCTGGCCGGAAGGTACCGGCTCGGCGAAGTCCTCGGGCGCGGCGGCATGGGCAAGGTCTGGCGCGCCCACGACGAGGTGCTGCACCGCACGGTCGCGGTCAAGGAACTGACCGCCGGGCAGTACGCCGCCGAGGCCGACCGGATCGTGCTGCACGCCCGCACGCAGAAGGAGGCCCGCGCAGCGGCCCGGATCACGCATCCGGGCGTGGTCACGGTCCATGACGTGATCGAGTACGACAACCGGCCGTGGATCGTCATGCAGTACGTCGACGGACCGTCACTCGCCGACGCGGCCAAGGAGTCCGGTGAGATCGAGCCGCGCGAGGCTGCCAGGGTCGGCCTCCATGTGCTGGGTGCCCTGCGCGCCGCACACGGCGCGGGGGTCCTTCACCGGGACGTGAAGCCCGGAAACGTACTCCTGGCCAGTGACGGGCGGGTGCTGCTCACCGACTTCGGGATCGCGGCGATAGAGGGCGACTCGACCATCACCAGGACCGGTGAACTGGTCGGCTCCATCGACTATCTGGCGCCTGAGCGGGTACGCGGCGGCGATCCGGGCCCCGCGTCCGACCTGTGGTCCCTCGGTGCCACGCTCTACACCGCGGTCGAGGGGCGCTCGCCGTTCCGCCGCTCGTCACCGATCTCCACCATGCAGGCCGTCGTCACCGAGGAACCACCGCCGCCCGGGCGGGCGGGCCCGCTGGCCCCCGTGATCACCGCACTGCTCCGCAAGGACCCCGAGGACCGGCCGTCGGCGGCGGAGGCGGAACGGATGCTGCTGGACGCCATGGAGGGCCGCGAGCCCCAGGCCGCGCAGGCGTTCGTACCGACGCAGCGCGTTCCCGACGAAGATCTGCGCACGCTGGGCCAGGACGGCACGTCCGAGGCGGGGGCGGCGGGTACCGCTCAACAGCCCAACCCGGCCGCCGGTTCCGCCGCCGACCAGTCACTTCCCCCGGCGTCGCCCCCGGTGACCCGGCGCAGCCGGGGCCGGTGGCGTACGACGGTTGTGGTCATCGCCGCAGCCGCGCTGCTCGGCGGCGGCGCGGGGTTCGCCGTGCTGGAGTACCAGAACCGTGCGGACAGCGCTGGCGAGCGGGGCGGCACGGGCACGCACGCGACCGAAAGCCCCGAAAGCTCCGGCACTTCGCGCCCGGCGAACCCCGACACCTCGGGGAAGGACATACCCAAAGGCTGGCATCGAGTGAACGACCCCGAAGGTTTCAGCCTGATCGTCCCCGACGGCTGGGAGCGCCGGGCGGACGGCAACCAGGTCGACTACACCCCGGACAACGGTGTGCACTACATCCGGATCAGCATCGACCCGACGCCCGACTTCGAGAACCCGTACATGCACATGCTGAACCTGGAGAAGCAGCTCGCCGAACGGCTGCCCGCATACCAGCGCAAGACCCTGCACCCCAATACGTACCGCGACCGGGAGGGCTCGCTCTGGGAGTTCACCTGGACCGAGAGCAAGAACCACCCCGGCCCGCGCCATGCGATCGACCAGATGTACTACGGGGAGGCGGGCGGCCCCGAGTACGCGATGTACATGACGGGTCCGGACTCGGACTGGGACACCACCCGGGAGCAGTTCGACACGATGCTGCGCGGATGGCGTGCGCCCGGCAGTTCCGACTGAGAGGCTGCCGAACCGTGCCGGCGACCACAGGGGTCCTGATCAGGGGCTTTGGTGCCAGTGATCACTGGCTCATTTGTGGGGACTGTGAAAAGCCATTACTCGCGGGTACCCAAAGCGTGCGGCTGGACGTAATCTCGCCCTCATGACGGACACGCAGGCCTCCACGTCCACCCCCGTAGCCCCGGTCGGCACCAACCCCGTGGCCGCCGCCCCCGTGGGCGCGCGCACCGCAGCCGATGTGGTGACACCCGAGGTGATCGCCCAGCTGACCCGCGGCGTGGTCGGTTCCGGCCGTACGGCCAACCACACCCCCTTCACCGGGGAGAAGCTGGCCGATCTGCCCGAGTCCACCCCCGAGGACGTGGCGACGGCCTTCGAGCGGGCCCGTGCCGCCCAGCCGGCCTGGGCCGCGACCCCCGTCCGGGCCAGGGCAGCCGTCCTGCTCCGCTTCCACGACCTCGTACTCAGCCGCCAGGCCGAGGTGCTCGACCTCATCCAGCTGGAGACCGGCAAGGCCCGGCTGCACGCCCACGAGGAGGTGCAGGCCGTCGCCGTCGTGGCCCGTCACTACGGGCACAGGGCCGCCGCGTATCTGAAGCCGAAGCGGCACACCGGAGCCGTACCGACCCTCACCAAGGTCACCGAGCTGCGCCAGCCACGTGGCGTCATCGGCCAGATCGCGCCGTGGAACTACCCGTTCGAGCTGTCCGTCGGCGACGCGCTGCCCGCGTTCGTGTCCGGCAACGCCGTCGTGATGAAGCCCGACACGGAGACCGCGCTGACCGCCCTGTGGGCCCGGGACCTGCTGATCGAGGCCGGGCTGCCCGCCGAGGTGTTCCAGGTGGTCCTCGGCGACGGACCGGTCGTCGGCCCCGAGGTCGTCAAGCACGCCGACTATGTCTCGTTCACCGGCTCCACCCGCACCGGCCGCGAGGTCGCGCAGGGTGCGGCGGCCCGGCTCGTCGGCGTCTCGCTGGAACTGGGCGGCAAGAACGCCATGCTGGTCCTCAAGGACGCCGATGTGGAGAAGGCGGCGGCGGGCGCCGTCCGTGCCTGCTTCTCCTCGGCCGGCCAGCTCTGCGTCTCCATCGAGCGGCTGTACGTCCACGAGTCGGTCGCCGACGACTTCGTGGCGCGCTTCGCCGCCCGTACGAAGGCCATGCGGCTCGGCCGCTCCCTCGCGTACGGCGCCGACATGGGCTCCCTGGTCGGCGAGCGCCAGTTGGAGACCGTCACCCGGCATGTCGCGGAGGCCGTCGAGAAGGGCGCCAAGCTCGTCGCGGGCGGGGTTGCCCGTCCCGACATCGGCCCGCTCTTCTACGAGCCGACCATCCTCGACGGCGTCGAGGCGCCGATGGCCGTCTGCGGCGAGGAGACCTTCGGGCCGGTCGTCTCCATCTACCGCTTCACCGACGAGGACGAGGTCGTCGCCCTCGCCAACGCCACCCCGTACGGGCTGAATTCGAGCGTCTGGACCAAGGACTCCAAGCGCGGCCACCAGATCGCCGCCCGGCTGCGGACCGGCACGGTCAACATCAACGAGGGGTACGCCTCCGCGTACGGCAGTGTGCAGTCCCCGATGGGCGGCATGAAGGAGTCCGGTCTCGGCCGGCGGCACGGCTCCGAGGGCATCCTCAAGTTCACCGAGGCGCAGACCGTCGCCCAGCAGCGGCTCATTCCGCTCGCCCCTTCCTTCGGCATGGACGACGAGAAGTACGCGGCGTTCATGACTCGCAGCCTGAAGGTGATGAAGGCGTTCCGCCTGCGCTGAATCCCGTGACACCGGGGCCCGTTCTGCCCTTTTCGTACCGAGGAGAGCCATGTCCCAGGACAGCCCTGCGCAGAATCGGCCCGATTCCCCGGCAGAGGCCGACGACGACGCCGCGTACGACTACGACGTCCTGGTCGTCGGTTCGGGCTTCGGCGGCGCGGTGTCGGCCCTGCGGCTGACCGAGAAGGGATACCGGGTCGGGGTCCTGGAGGCGGGTCGCCGCTTCAGCCCCGGCACCCTCCCCAAGAACTCCTGGGACATCAAGAACTACCTGTGGGCCCCCGCGCTCGGGCTCTACGGCATCCAACGGGTCCATCTGCTGGGCAATGTGATGGTGCTGGCGGGTGCCGGGGTCGGCGGCGGCTCGCTCAACTACGCCAACACGCTGTACGTGCCCCCGGCGCCGTTCTTCGAGGACCGTCAGTGGGCGTCCATCACCGACTGGCAGGACGAGCTGAAGCCGTACTACGACCAGGCCAAGCGGATGCTCGGGGTCCGGCTCAACCCGACGATGACGCCCTCCGATGTCCATCTGAAGGCGGTCGCGCAGGCCATGGGCGTCGGCGACACCTTCCATCTTGCCCCGGTCGGCGTCTTCTTCGGCGACGGCGAGGACGCCGACGGTACGGCCAGGGCCAAGCCCGGCGGCACGGTCGCCGACCCGTACTTCGGCGGCGCGGGCCCCGCCCGCAAGGCCTGCACCGAGTGCGGCGAATGCATGACGGGCTGCCGCCACGGCGCGAAGAACACCCTCAACGAGAACTACCTGCACCTCGCCGAGAAGGCCGGAGCCGTCATCCACCCGATGACCTCCGTCGTCGCGATCACGGACGACCCGGAGGGCGGCTACCACGTCACCACCGTCCCGACCGACCGCCGCAAGAAGGCAGAGTCCAAGCTGCTGCGTGCCCGCAAGGTGGTCGTCGCGGCGGGCACGTACGGAACGCAGACCCTGCTGCACACCATGAAGGACCGGGGACTGCTGCCCCGGCTCTCGGACCGGCTCGGCGAGCTGACCCGCACCAACTCCGAGGCACTCGTAGGCTCGCAGACCAGCGACCGGCGCTACCGCAAGAAGCACGGCACAGCGAAGGCCGACTTCACCCAGGGCGTCGCGATCACCTCCTCGATCCACCCCGACGAGAACACCCACATCGAGCCGGTCCGCTACGGCAGGGGCTCCAACGCGATGGGCGCCATGTCGGTCCTCCAGGTGCCGTACGGCAGCCGCCGGGTGCTGGGCTGGCTCGGCAACATGGCCAAACACCCGATGCTCGCCGTGCGGTCGCTCTCCAACCATCGCTGGTCGGAGCGGACCATCATCGGGCTCGTCATGCAGTCGCTGGACAACTCCCTGACGACATACCGCAAGCCGCGCGGCATAGGGAAGGGCCTGCTCACCGCCAGGCAGGGGCACGGCGCGCCCAATCCGACGCAGATCGAGGAGGCGACGCGCGGCGCCTCACTGCTCGCCGAGGAGATCAACGGCTTCGCCGGCTCGAACGTCGGCGAGCTGATGGGCACCCCGCTCACGGCACACTTCCTCGGCGGCTGCCCCATCGGAGCGAGTGCCGATGACGGGGTGATCGATCCGTACCACCGGCTCTACGGACACCCTGGCATCTCGGTGGTCGACGGCTCGGCGATCTCCGCGAACCTCGGCGTCAACCCGTCGCTCACCATCACCGCACAGGCCGAGCGTGCGATGTCCTTCTGGCCCAACAAGGGCGAGGCGGACCCGCGTCCGGACCAGGGGGAGGCGTACGAACGGCTGGCCGCGGTCGAGCCGCGGGCACCGGCGGTGCCGAAGGGGGCCTTCGGTGCGCTGAAGCTGCCGTTCCTCGGGCTGCCGACCGTCCCGCCGAAGCCCTGAAGAGGCTGCGCAGACCGCTTTGACCGGATACGGTCGGCTCCGGGCGTCCCCGGAGCCGACCGTCCTTGGGGTGACCGGGCCGGCTGTCCCCTGCCGACCGGTCACGCACGCTGGGGCGCGGTCCCACGGCGTACCTGCAGTACGCCACACGCTCCAGCGGAGCCACGCGTGGTTTCTTTCCAAAGCCGCCCCTGGCTGGCACGGACACCGGGACCAACGAAGTCGCGGCGGACCCGGTCACGCGCCGTACGGGTGAGAGCCGGCCCGAACTGGGATACGTTCGGACACCCCGTGCCCGCGAGTGTCAGGCCCGGCCGCGGCAGAGCTCCAGCAACGTCATGGCGAGAGATGTGCCGGGCTTGCCGAGCGCGTTCCGGTACTGGCCGAGGATCTCCATCTCGCGCGAGAGGTTGATCCGGCGGCCGCCAGAGGTGATCCGGGCCTCCTGGATGACCGCAGAGACGGCCATCCGCTCCTGGACGAGTCCGATGATCCGGTCGTCGAGGGCGTCGATGCGGGACCTCGCGTTGTCGATCAGCGCGGCGGCCTCATCGGTATGCGCGCCGGTCTTCTCGGCGGCGGTCTTCGCCGTGTCGCTCTTCGCGGTGCTGCTCTTCACACGGGCGGTGCTGGTCATAGCGGTGACTCCTCGTGGGGTGCGGCCCCCGGGTCCGACCGGTCCGGAACGCCAGAACGCCCCGGACCTTTCGGCCCGGGGCGCCTGGAACGTTGCTTGTCAGTGGATCAAGCAGCACGACCATGGCAGCCGGCGGGCCGGATGCCATAGGTAAAGACGAAGGTCGTGTGCTGTCGCATGGAACCCAGTATGGCCTTGCCGCGCGGGCGGGCCAACACGGGGCCCGGATGCTGAGACACCGCCTGGCCCCGGACGGGACCCGCGCTTGAGGCAGCCCGTCCGGGCGTGACGACGGCTGCCTCCGCAACCCCGGTAGAATCGACAAAACCGACCCCCTTTTCACCGCCGGAAGGCCGCCCCGTGCCAGCAGCACCACCCGCCGCCCCCGACACCGCCACCGACGTGGTCCTCGTTGTCGACTTCGGGGCGCAGTACGCCCAGCTCATCGCCCGACGCGTTCGTGAGGCCCGGGTCTACAGCGAGATCGTCCCGTCCACGATGCCGGTGGCCGAGATGCTGGCCAAGAACCCCCGGGCGATCATCCTGTCCGGCGGACCCTCCTCGGTGTACGCGGAGGGCGCGCCCTCCCTCGACCGAGCAATCTTCGAGGCCGGGGTTCCGGTCTTCGGCATGTGCTACGGCTTCCAGCTGATGGCCACCACGCTCGGCGGCACCGTCGACGACAACGGTGCCCGTGAGTACGGTCGTACCCCGCTCACCGTCTCCAAGACCGGCTCCACGCTCTTCGAGGGCACCCCCGCCGAGCAGTCGGTCTGGATGTCGCACGGCGACGCCTGCTCCGCCGCCCCCGAGGGCTTCACGGTCACCGCGTCCACGGACGTCGTACCGGTCGCCGCCTTCGAGAACGACGAGAAGAAGCTCTACGGCGTCCAGTACCACCCCGAGGTCCTGCACTCCACGCACGGTCAGCAGGTCCTGGAGCACTTCCTCTACCGCGGCGCCGGCATCGAGCCGACCTGGACCACGACCAATGTGGTCGAGGAGCAGATCGCGCTGATCCGCGAGCAGGTCGGCACCAAGCGAGCCATCTGCGGCCTGTCCGGCGGTGTGGACTCCGCAGTCGCCGCAGCCCTCGTGCAGAAGGCCATCGGCTCCCAGCTGACCTGTGTGTACGTCGACCACGGCCTGATGCGCAAGGGCGAGAGCGAGCAGGTCGAGAAGGACTTCGTGGCCTCCACCGGCGTTCAGCTGAAGGTCGTCGACGCCGAGCAGCGCTTCCTCGACGCGCTGGCCGGGGTCTCAGACCCCGAGCAGAAGCGGAAGATCATCGGCCGCGAGTTCATCCGGGTCTTCGAGCAGGCCCAGGCCGAGCTCGTCGCCGAGGCGGGCGCGGCCGGCGAGGACGTCGCGTTCCTCGTCCAGGGCACGCTCTACCCGGACGTCGTCGAGTCCGGCGGCGGCACCGGCACCGCCAACATCAAGTCCCACCACAATGTCGGCGGTCTCCCCGACGACATCGAGTTCCAGCTCGTCGAGCCGCTGCGCCAGCTGTTCAAGGACGAGGTCCGGATGGTCGGCCAGGAGCTCGGCCTGCCCGACGAGATCGTCCAGCGCCAGCCGTTTCCCGGCCCCGGCCTCGGCATCCGTATCGTCGGCGAGGTCACCAAGGAGCGGCTCGACCTGCTGCGCGAGGCCGACGCCATCGCCCGCGAGGAGCTGACCGCGGCCGGCCTGGACGGGGACATCTGGCAGTGCCCGGTGGTTCTGCTCGCCGATGTCCGCTCGGTCGGCGTCCAGGGCGACGGCCGCACCTACGGCCACCCGATCGTGCTGCGCCCGGTCTCCTCCGAGGACGCCATGACGGCCGACTGGTCGCGTCTGCCGTACGAGACGCTCGCCAGGATCTCGACCCGCATCACCAACGAGGTCGCCGACGTCAACCGCGTCGTGCTCGACGTCACGAGCAAGCCGCCGGGCACCATCGAGTGGGAGTAACCCTCCCTGCTGGGTCCATGCCGATGCCGCCGCTCATTCGTTTGAGTGGCGGCATTGTCGTATCGGCTGGGCACGCTGGCTCAAGAGACGAGACTCACTCCTATGGGAAAGCAATCATGAGCGCCGCACCCGAGTTCGAGTTGGACGAGAAGTACAACTATCCGGTCCCTCCGCCCGGCGGCTGGACGGCTGACGACCTCGACCGACTCCCGAATCTGCCAAGGCGCACAGAGTTGATCGACGGGAGTCTCGTTTTCATGAGTCCGCAGACCAAGTTTGATATGCGAACCATGCGTCTGCTGGAAAACGCACTCCTTGACCAGGCCCCGGACGATCTCGATGTCTTCCGGGAATTCAGCATCAGGCTGAACAAGCGGAATCGGCCGGAGCCGGATGTGCTTGTGGTTCCTCTCGGAGCGGATACCGGGCCGAAAGATACGTGGCTCCGGCCGGAGGACATCATTCTGGCCGTGGAGGTCGTCTCGGAGGAGTCGGAGGACAGGGACCGTGAAGTCAAGCCTCGCAAGTACGCTGCCGCAGGTGTACGGCACTTCTGGCGAGTGGAGCAGAACGACGGCCTGCCGGTTGTATACGTCTACGAGCTCGATCCCGCGCTCAAGGCCTACGTGGCCACCGGCATCCACCACAACACGCTGAAGCTGGACGTCCCCTTCCCCATCGAGATCGACCTCACCGCGATCAACCGCCGCCGCCCGTAGAAAAACCGGTGGTGTCGCCCTGGTTCCCGTGCCAGGCTCCGCCCTCATGTCTGCCGATGAGATCCGCGCCCTGATGTCTGCCGCCTGCAACGACCGCCTGACCTGGAACACCCCGCTCTCCGAGGAACATGCCGCTCAGCTCGTCGATGCCTGCGTTCCCGGGGCCGGGGCGCGGATCGTGGACTTCGGCAGTGGGTGGGGCGAGCTGCTGATGAGGCTGGTGGAGTCGGCGCCCGGGAGTACCGGGGACGGCGTCGAGACCGATCCCGGGGCCGTGGCACGGGGGCGGGCGCTCGCCGAGGAGCGGGGGCTCTCGGAGCGCGTACGGTTCCATCGGATGCCTGCCGCTGAGTGGGCCGACGACGGTTACGACCTGGCGGTGTCCGTCGGCGCCTCGCATGCCTGGCCCGGGTCCACCCCCGAGGCACTCAGGGCGCTGCAGGCGGCCGTGCGGCCGGGCGGGCGGGTGCTGTTCGGGGAAGGGTTCTGGGAGCGTGAGCCGTCCGTGCGGGCGCTGGCCGGGCTGGGGGCCGAGCCGGGAGACTTCGGTTCGCTGCTGGAGCTGATCCGGCAGGCCGAGGCTGTTGGGCTGCGGCCGCTCCAGGTGACCGTCGCCGACCAGCGTGAATGGGACCTCTTCGAGTCGAACGCCAACATCGGGCAGGGCGAGCGGTGGGCGCTGGCCAATGCCGGGCATCCGCTGTACGAGGGTGTCGTCGCGGCGGTCGACGAGCGGCGCACCGGCTACTACGGGGGCTACCGGGGAACGTTCGGCCTCGCCTACCTCGTGCTCAGCGCCTGAAAGGGCAACCCCGAACCGGTACCCGGACCGGTGCATGAATCGGTACGTGATCGCTCTGGCCACCTGCGGTGACCAGCGGTACCTTCCGAGCCGAATGCCCTGGGAGCCCTGAGGAGCCACCATGCCCGAGCCCACACCCATACCTGTGGACCAGCTCCACTTCGCGATGCCACCCGTCCACGATTCGGCCCAGGACGAGCGCGCGTACCGAAAGGAACGCCTGGCCGGGGCGCTCAGGCTGTTCGGCGAGTACGGATACGAGGACGGAGTCTCCGGTCACCTCACCGCACGGGACCCGGAGTTCACCGACTGCTACTGGGTCAACCCCTTCGGGGCCCCCTTCGACGGGCTCGCGCCGGACGAGCTGATCCTGGTCAACGGGGAGGGACAGGTCGTCGAGGGGCGGCACCACGTCAATCAGGCGGCATTCGCCGTCCATGCCCAGGTGCACCGGGCCCGCCCGGACGTTGTCGCCGTCGCGCACACCCACTCCGTGCACGGACGGGCCCTGTCCGCGCTCGGCGAGCTCATCGAACCGATCACGCAGGAATCCTGTGCCTTCTACGAGGACCACGTCCTGTACGACGCGTACACCGGGGTCGTCGTGGACGAGGAGGAGGGGCGCCGGATCGCTGCCGCGCTCGGCGGGCGCAAGGCGATCGTGCTGCGCAACCACGGGCTTCTGACCGTCGGTGACTCGGTGGACGCGGCCGCCTGGTGGTTCATCGCGCTTGAGCGCTCCTGTCAGGTGCAGTTGGCCGCACGGGCGGCCGGAAAGCCGGTGCTGATCGAGCACCGGGACGCGGTCGCCACCCGGGAACAGCTCGGCAGCGACCTGGTGGCCTGGATCAACTATCAGCCACTGTGGCGCCGGATCAGTCGCACATTCTGACGATACGCGCCGACGGGCCGCCCCGATGCGGTTCCGAGCCCTTCCGTACGGCACAATTCGCAGCAATCACATCCGAGTTGGCTGGACCGGGGCTTGAAAGGGCGGCGTTCTCCGTGGCGTTGGACGAGGCGAGGGCGAGCAGCACGCACGGCGGTGGCTGCACGTGCGGCGGCTGCCCGCACGGGGCGCGCGAGGGCCACCGGCGCGCAGTGGCCGCCTTCCTGAGCAAACGGGACGAATTCGCCGCGGGCCAGGGGCTGCCGCCCGGGGTCGCCCAGTCCGCGTCCGCGACCCGTCAATGGGTTTCGGACGAGCTGACCCAGTCCGCCAGGGCCGTCGCCGAACGCGGCCGGGAGGCGGGCGACGCCTGGCTGTACCGGGTGTGGCGGCGCACCCTGGTCGCGGTGTGGGGGAGCGTCGTGGTGCTCGTGGTCGCGGAGTGCGCCACCGCCATCGGCGCGGGCTGGACCAACGCCCGTACGGCCGGACTGGTCGCCGGACTCGTCACCGCGGGCCTGCTCACCGGCGCCGCCCATGTCCACCGGGCCCGCGGCGGCCTCCTCGCCCCGCTGATCGGCGAGGACAACCGGCTCTCCACCTCCCGCGCGGTCGCCGCGTCCTGGGTGCTGCTCGCAGTCTTCTCCGTGCTCGTGCTGGCGCTCCAGCTGGCGGGCGCCTCCGACCACGTCGAGCGCGACGAACTGATCGAGGGGCTGGATCTGGCCAGGGGCGCCGGGGTGGTGACCGTGCTGGCGCTGGTGTGCGCCGTCGCCGTGGTCGTGCGCCGGGTGGTGACCGTACGGGCCCTGTCCGGGCGGCTGCAGAAGCTGCGGGCCGACCGGCCGCGCGCCGCCGATCTGCTCACCGACGACTCCGGCCGGGGCAGCTTCACGGATGTGCAGTACGTGCTGGTGAGCACCGTCGCCGTGCTGTTCGCCGCGGTCCGCCTGGCCCGCAGGCCCGAGCAGCTGCCCGACCTGCCGTGGGGGCTTGCGCTGCTCGTCACCGTCTCGGCGCTCACGTACTTCGCCGGGAAGTACGCGGAGGGCGGGCGCCCGGTGGTGCTCTCGGTGGTCCGGGCCAGGGAGGCCGGGGATCTGGACGCGTCGATCCGTACCGGTGACGACATCGAGATCCGCGGTGCGGGTTTCGTGCCGCCCGGAGCCGGGACGCCGGACCGGCTGGCCCGCATGGTCGTCCGGATCGGCCGGGTCCATGTGCAAGTGCCGCTGATCCCGGTGACCGGCGGCTTCGCCAACCCGACCGACAGCGTGCTCACCGTGCCGGTACCGGTGGAGGTGGAACCGGGGCTGGTGGAGGTACAGGTCGTGACCGCTGCCGGGGTGGAGACGAACCGGGTCGAGATCGATGTGACGGACTGACTGCCGCGGTCCGTGCCCGGCCGAAGGGTGACGGATACCGGCCGATCGGATGCCCCGCCGGGTGAGCCGCGCGCTCACGGCGTACGTATGGTCTGTTGATGGGTCTACGGAAGGCGGGGCAGCCACATGCAGGACATTCAGGGTTACAGCACGAACGTACGCGGTCTGGGTGAGCCGAGAGGGCTCAAGGAGCTGGCGCGGGAGCACGCTCTGCTGCCCCTGCGCATCTTTCTCGGCATCACCTTCATCTACGCCGGGATCGACAAACTCACGGACAGTTCCTTCTTCAGCGCGAGCGGCGCCAACTCCATCGGCGAGACGATGCACGCGGTACGAGACTCGTCCGCGATCCCGGCCCTCGTCGACCTCGCGCTGAAGAGCCCCGGCGCCTTCGGGTACGCCATTGCCCTCGGCGAGCTCGCCGTCGGCATCGGCACCCTCATCGGGCTGTGGGCACGGCTCGCCGCGCTCGGCGGGGCGCTGATCTCGCTGAGCCTGTGGCTGACCGTGAGCTGGCAGATCGAGCCGTACTACTTCGGCAACGACCTGGCCTACCTCGTGGCCTGGCTGCCGCTGCTGCTCGGCGGGGCCGCGTCGTTCTCCGTGGACGCCCTTCTCGCCTCACGACGGCGACGGATCAGGTAGTTCACCCAGGTCGCGGTGGCGGCCAGCCAGAGGCCGCCGAAGAACAGCGGGAAGAAGAAGACCCACGGGGCGTCCCAGACCCCCACGGCGTCCGCCGCATATCCCGCTGCCAGAACGAGCATGACCACACCCGCCACCGCCCGCCCCGGACGGATCTCATGACGCAGCACGGGTGACCTCCACCTGTCCGATGCCGACTTCGAGAGTGAGCTCGACCGTGCCTGCCGGTTTGCTGCCCGGGGGCGGCGGAAGCGTTCTGTGCTCCTGCTGCGAGGGGCTGATGTCCGCATCGCCGGGCCGGTCGGCCGGCGCATCGCTCGGCCGGCTGACCGGCAGCGTGATGTCGCCGAGGCCCGCCCGTGCGTCCACCTCCACCGTCACCGCCTTCGGCACGACGACGACCGCGCGGCCCGCCCCGACGTTCACCCCCGTACGGACGGTGTCGCCCGGGGGGACCGTGATCTCCGTGAGGTCCAGCCGTGCCACCCCGGAGCCCAGTTCGTAGTACGGCTGGACCGCCGCCGCCGAGGCAGGCCGCCAGCCCTCGCGCACCCACCGGGTGGTGATGTCCTTCGGCAGCGCCGAGATGCCCGCCAGCAGGGCCGCCGTGATCATCGACAGCATGACCGTGCCGAATCCGGTCCGTCCGAGGAACGCGCTGACCAGCATCCCGAGGCCGAACACCGCGAGCGCACCGGCCAAGCCGATCTGCAGACTCGTAGCGAACGGCTGGGAGTCCCAGCTCAGCCCCGTGCCCAGACCGCCCGCGATCAGCGCGAACAGGAACACGAGACCACCGATCGAGGTCGGACCCCTGGTGCCGGCCTCCTGCCGGGACGAGCGGAACGGGTCCTGGGCCGTCGCCCCCCGGGGGCGTACCACCCGGCCGTCGAGAGCCGCATCGGCCGGACCCCACAGATAGCCGGGGCCCACCGGCCCCGACGTGCCGTCCTTGACGATCGGATCCCGCCACCATGACGGACTGCCCGGCGACGGCGGAGCCTTCACCTCGGGCGGCGCATCCGCCGCGGCCTGCGTGGTCGCCGGACCCAGCGGGTCCTCGGGCGCCGCCGTCCTGCGGTTCTGCGTCCAGACGGCGAAGCCGACGACCGCGAGCGACAGCATCGCGGAGAACGCCAGCGTGCCGCCGTTGCCCAGCATGGAGAGGAACAGCCCGCAACCGATCAGCGCGAGCAGCACCGCGATCAGCGGCGCACCCTCGACACGGCCGGACAGCAGCCTGCGCACCTCGTTCTCGTCCTCACCGTCCAGGGGGATCAGCAGCCACGCGAAGCCGTAGAAGATCAGCCCGATGCCGCCGGTGACGGACAGCACACCGAGCACGATCCGGAAGATGACTGGATCGACGTCGCAGTACCGGCCGAGCCCGCCGCACACCCCGGCCACGACTTTGTGCCGTGGGCTGCGCCGCAGCTGCGGTCCCCGCTCGGGGGGTGGTGCGACACCGGGGGAGGCGTCCTGGGTAACGGTCATGGCTCCATGGTGACGGGCCGAGCGTCCGTCCGGGACCCGCGCCGACCCTGGCCGATCCCTGATATTGGCCGGCGGTCCCCCGGTGGAGACAATCCGGTACCGCTCCTGCGGCCCCTGAGGATGAGGCCCGGCGGCTACCGCTCCCGCGGCCCTGCAAGGGCGTTCCAGCGGGTGGCGCCCCCGCACACTCTCAGGGTCCAGTCGGGGACGGACCCTGATGCTGTCGCCCGTACGGACATGTGACGATCGGGTCATGCCAGCCGCCGCGCCCCGAGCCGCAAGCTCCCTCAACACCGACCTGGAGGAGCCGCCACTGCGCAAGCTGTACCGGAGCGCCGACGGACGGCTGCTCGGCGGCGTCGCGCGCGGTCTCGCCGGGCACCTCGGTCTGCCCGTCATCTGGGTGCGGTTCGTCTTCCTCGGCCTGTTCTTCGCGGACGGCCTCGGCGCCCTGCTCTACGCCGTGTTCTGGATCGTCGTCCCGCTCGGTGTCGGAGGCGTGGAGGCGCCGCGTTCGGTCTTCGAGACCGCCCCGGACGGCAGACGCCGGCTCCGTAAACCCGACAAGGGCCAGGTCTTCGCCCTCATCGCGCTGTTCATCGGCGCTCTCAACTTCGTCGGCAACGTTGACATGGGCAGCGAGGCCGACCGCTACATCTGGCCCACGCTGCTGATCGGCGCAGGTTCCGTACTGGTGTGGCGGCAGGCCGACAACGCCCGGCGGGCCCGCTGGATGGAGGCCGGCAACCGCCGCCGGGTCCTGCATCTGGCCCGGGGGGTGGCCGGGGTCGCCCTGGTCGGCCTGGGCCTGGCCGTCTTCATGGTGGTACGCGGCTCCGCGGCCCAGCTCGGCAACCTCCTGACCGCCGCGATCGCCGTCCTCACCGGCATCGCGCTGCTGGCCGGCCCCTACCTCGTACGCATGACGCAGGACCTCTCCGAGGAGCGCACGATGCGCATCAGGGCCCAGGAGCGCTCCGAGGTCGCCGCCCATGTCCATGACTCGGTGCTGCACACCCTCACCCTGATCCAGCGCAACGCGGAGGACGCGGGCGAGGTCCGCAGACTGGCCCGCGCCCAGGAACGCGAACTGCGCAACTGGCTGTACAACCCCGAGGGCACCGGCAAGGACGAGGACGACGAACCCGAGACCCTCGCCGAGGCGGTCAAGCGCGCCGCCGCCGAGGTCGAGGACAAGCACGGCGTCCCGCTGGAGGCCGTCGTCGTCGGCGACTGCCCGCTGGACGAGCAGCTGGCCGCGCAGATGCAGGCCGCACGCGAGGCGATGGTCAACGCCGCCAAGTACGGTGGCGAGGGCGGCGCCGTGCAGGTCTACGCGGAGGTCGAGGGCCGCACGGTCTTCGTCTCGGTCCGCGACCGGGGCCCGGGATTCGATCTGGATTCCGTACCGGGGGACAGAATGGGCGTACGAGAATCAATCATCGGCCGGATGCAGCGCAACGGCGGTACGGCGCGGCTGCGTTCGGTGCCCGGCGGGGGCACGGAAGTCGAACTGGAGATGGAGAGGGCGAGCGATGACGGAGACCACTGAGGCGACCGCGGGTCCGGAGCGCCGGGTACGGGTCGTCCTCGTCGACGACCACCGGATGTTCCGTACCGGCGTCCGGGCCGAGATCGGCCGCACCGAGGAGACGGGCGTCGAGGTGGTCGGCGAAGCCGCCGACGTCGACCAGGCGGTCACCGTGATCACGGCCACCCGCCCCGAGGTCGTCCTCCTCGACGTCCACCTGCCCGGCGGCGGCGGCGTCGAGGTGCTGCGCCGTTGCGCCCCGCTGATGGGTGCCGCCGAGAACCCGGTCCGGTTCCTGGCGCTGTCCGTCTCGGACGCCGCCGAGGACGTCATCGGCGTCATCCGCGGCGGTGCCCGCGGCTATGTCACCAAGACCATCACCGGCACCGACCTGGTCGACTCGGTCTTCCGGGTCCAGGACGGCGACGCGGTGTTCTCGCCCCGGCTGGCCGGCTTCGTCCTCGACGCCTTCGCCTCCACGGACGCGCCGCCGGTCGACGAGGACCTGGACCGGCTCACCCAGCGCGAGCGCGAGGTGCTCCGGCTGATCGCCCGCGGTTACGCGTACAAGGAGATCGCCAAGCAGCTGTTCATCTCGGTGAAGACGGTCGAGTCACATGTCTCGGCGGTGCTGCGCAAGCTTCAGCTGTCCAACCGGCACGAGCTGACCCGCTGGGCGACGGCGCGGCGGCTGGTCTAAGAGGCTGCACTGCCGGGGTCGAGTGAGATGTTCAGCTTTTCGCCTACCCTGCGGTAGCCGATCCCCGCGTAGATCCGCTCCACGTCCGCGTCGCCCGGCTCCAGCCACACCACCCGGCAGCCCCGCTCGAAGGCGGTCGCGGTCAGATGGGCCGAGAGTGCGGCGCCGATGCCGCGGCGGCGGAAGGCGTCCGCGACGGCGAGGCCGGTCAGTTCGGTGAGGCCGTCAACGGGGACCGAACAGCCGCCCGCACCCGCCGGGACACCGTCGACCCTGGCGAGGGCGGCGACCCCGCCGCCCCCGGCCGCCGCACGGAGCCACGCCGCCTCGCCGCCCTCGGGCTCGCCCGTTCCGCCGTATCCGTGGTGCTGGACGAGCGCTGCGGCGTCGAACTCCGCGTCGGTGACCGGTTCGGCGATCGCGAGCCGGTCCACCGGCTTCGGCGGCAGCAGGTCAGCCGGGGAACAGGCCAGGACCGGGGCCCGGTTCTCGACGGTGAACCCGGCTGCGAGCAGCGCGGGTTCGACTGCGGGCGCCCAGTCGGGCAGATATTCCAGCCGGGGCAGCCTCGCGCGTTCGCGGAACGCCGCGATCAGGGCATCGAGATCCTTCGCCGTCGGCTCGGCGCCCTGATCGGGTATCGCGTAGTTGGCGTACTTGATCGACCAGTTCGGGTTGTACCGCACGGTGAAGGGGCCGACCCGGAGATGGTCGGGGGAGCGCAGGGCGAGCGTACGGGCATAAGTCTGGATGTCGACGTCCGTCGGCATGTGCGGTTGCCCTCCGGCTGGTTGGTGAGACGGGAGCTTAGAGGTCGCGCACATAGGTGGGGCGGCGTCGCGTGCCGATGGGCGGCGCCTGGCGGCGTTGTCGTCGGTCGACGACTCCCCCATAGCCCTGAAGGCATGGGGGGACCCCCTTCGCGTCGCCTCCCTCCTCCGCCTTGCCCAGCTTGCCCCTCGCCCCGCTCCTTCCTCCACCCCACCTATGTGCGCGACCTCCTATGCCACCCGGGTTGCTCCGGCGAAGGGCATGTGGTCGATTGGCGCGATCCGGACCGGCGCTCCGGGCCGCGGGGCGTGGATCATCCGGCCGTGGCCGATGTAGAGCCCGACATGGCTGATGCCGGAGTAGAAGAACACCAGGTCGCCCGGGGCGAGTTCGGAGCGCGAGATGTGCCGGCCGGCGTTGATCTGGGTGTATGTGGTCCGGGGGAGCGAGACACCGGCGGAGCGCCAGGCAGCCTGGGTGAGCCCGGAGCAGTCGAACGAGGACGGGCCGGTCGCGCCCCAGACGTACGGTTTGCCGAGAGCCCCGTACGCGAACGCGACGGCCTCGGCGGCGCGGGCGTTGGGTGCCTGGACGGGGCCGCGGCCGGCACGGTCGGCGGTGCGCGCAGCGTCCGAGCTCTCGTAGGCGGCGCGTTCGGCCGGGGACAGGGTGGCGAGGAGCCGCTGCGCGTCGGCCAGTTTGGTTCTGATCGTCGCCTTGTGCTTCTTCAGCTCAGCCTGGCGGGAGGCCAGCTCCGTCAGCTTGCCCTCGGCCTGCGAGCGCAGCTGGGCGATCCGGGCGACCTGCCGTTCCACCCCGCGGACCTCGGCGGCCTGGCGATCGCCGATCCGGTCCACGTACGAGGCGCGCTCCAGGTACTGGTCGGGGTCGGAGGAGAGCGCCAGCTGTACGGCCGGGTCGAGGCCACCGGTGCGGTACTGCGCGGCGGCGAGTGAACCCAGTGCGTTGCGCGAGGCGTTGAGGCGCTCAGTCCTGCGGGCCGCCTCGTCGCGCAGGGTGTCGAGGGCATCGGCGGCGGCCGCCGCCTTCTCCTTGGTGCCGTTGTACTGCTCGGTGGCGACTTCCGCGTCCTTGTACAGCCGGTCCGCCTCCGCCCTGATCCGGGCGGGGGCGAGCTGAGGATCGGCGTGTGCGGAGCCTGGCAGAGCGGCAGCGGTGGCGGCCCCGGCGAAGGCGAGGGTGGCTGCGGTGCGGGCAGCAGAGCCGGTGTACGGGCGCTGCTTGGGTTTCCGGTGCGCTGCCACGGGGGCGTGCGTCCTTCCTGGCGACTGCCCGTCGGGGACTACCGGCGGGCTCGGTCGAGGTCCGGCGGCGGGTCAGCAACAGGGGGAGCGGCCCGCCGCCGGATCTCTCGGCGGGGTGACCGGTGTGCCGTCCGGGTGCGGAGCGGCGGTGAAGCCGGTCACCTGGTCAGGACGCTAAACCCGGAGCACGGAGAAGAGTCGTAATGACGCCTATTGCCTGAATTTGGCGCGGCGTTGTCACCAAGTGATCGAAAAATTACACCAGAGTAAGGCAATCGGCGCAGACGTGAGTAAATCGGTAGGAGTCGTACCTGCCTGCAGAGTGGTGATATGACCAGGGCTAGGCTGCGGACCCATGGACGTACTCATCAATGTCTTCGTCGCCCTGCACATCATCGGTATCGCCTCGCTGCTGGGTGGTTTCCTGACCCAGATGAAGGCGATGGGCGCCGGCACGGCCCGGTTCGTTCCGGCGATGCTGCACGGCGCACTGACGATGCTGGTCACCGGTGTGGCGCTGGTCGGGCTCAACGAGGCCGACGGCCACCACGTGAACAACATCAAGATCGGAATCAAGCTGCTGCTCCTGGTCGTCATCCTCGCGCTCGTCTACATCAAGCGGGACGAGGAGAAGGTCGACAAGGGCGCCTTCGCGACGGTGGGCGGGCTGACGCTCGCCAACATCTTCATCGCCACGCTCTGGACCTGAGCCGGCCCGTGCGTGTCCGCAATCGCCGCGCGGGCTTGAGCCGCAAGGCGGAGGGACGTCCGCATACTGGATGTATGCGGACGTCCCGGCAACGCGGCGAGGATGGGGCCACCCCCTGCTCGAGCGCAGCCCAGAGCTTGGGGAAGTGGCTGTCGTCGCGCGCCCGCCAAGGATTACGGGACAACCCTCACGACCTCCCTGCCGTGGGGGAGGTCGTTAGACTCGACAAGCGATGAGCAGCCTCTTTGACGACAGCTTCCTGGCCGGCCTCCAGCACTCGGAGGAAGAGCCCCCGCCGCCCCCCGAGGACCCCGCACCCGAAGCGGTGCCGGAGGACCTCTTCGCGGGCGTGTTCGACGGGCCCCCGCCGCCCAGGGACGCGTACTACCGTGACGGCGCGCACCGCCCCGTCATCGACTCCGCGGCGCTCCTCGACGGGCTGAACACCGAGCAGCGCGCCGCCGTGATCCACGCGGGCTCCCCGCTGCTCATCGTCGCCGGGGCGGGCTCCGGCAAGACCCGGGTGCTGACCCACCGCATCGCCCACCTCCTCGCCGAACGCGGGGTGCACCCCGGCCAGATCCTGGCGATCACCTTCACCAACAAGGCCGCGGGCGAGATGAAGGAGCGCGTCGAGCAGCTCGTCGGACCGCGCGCCAACGCCATGTGGGTCATGACCTTTCACAGCGCGTGTGTACGCATCCTGCGCCGCGAGTCGAAGAAGCTCGGCTTCACCTCGTCGTTCTCGATCTACGACGCCGCCGATTCCAAGCGGCTGATGGCCCTGGTCTGCCGCGATCTCGACCTCGACCCGAAGCGCTTCCCACCGAAGGCGTTCACGGCCAAGGTCTCCAACCTGAAGAACGAGCTGATCGACGAGGAGACCTTCGCCGGCCAGGCAACGGAAGGATTCGAGAAGACCCTCGCCCAGGCCTACGCGATGTACCAGGCGCGGCTGCGCGAGGCCAACGCGCTGGACTTCGACGACATCATCATGACGACGGTCCATCTGCTCCAGGCGTTCCCCGACGTCGCCGAGCACTACCGCCGCCGCTTCCGGCACGTTCTGGTCGACGAATACCAGGACACCAACCACGCCCAGTACACCCTCGTACGCGAACTGGTCGGCCCGGCCGGCGAGCGCGACGCGCCTGCCGAGCTGTGCGTCGTCGGTGACGCGGACCAGTCGATCTACGCCTTCCGCGGTGCGACCATCCGTAACATCCTCCAGTTCGAGGAGGACTACCCGAACGCGACCACGATCCTCCTGGAGCAGAACTACCGCTCCACGCAGACGATCCTGTCCGCCGCCAACGCGGTCATCGAGCGCAATGAGAGCCGCCGGCCCAAGAACCTCTGGACGAACGCCGGCACGGGCGCCCGGATCACCGGCTATGTGGCCGACACCGAGCACGACGAGGCGCAGTTCGTCGCCGACGAGATCGACCGGCTGACCGACACGGGCGACGCCAAGGCCGGCGACGTTGCGATCTTCTACCGTACGAACGCGCAGTCCCGAGTCTTCGAAGAGATCTTCATCCGCGTCGGACTGCCCTACAAGGTCGTCGGTGGCGTGCGCTTCTACGAGCGCAAGGAGGTCCGGGACGTCCTGGCCTACCTCCGGGTCCTGGCCAACCCCGAGGACACCGTCCCGCTGCGCCGCATCCTCAATGTGCCCAAGCGCGGCATCGGCGACCGTGCCGAGGCGATGATCGAGGCACTCTCCCTGCGCGAGAAGATCACCTTCCCGCAGGCGCTGCGTCGGGTCGACGAGGCGTACGGCATGGCGGCCCGGTCGGCCAACGCAGTCAAGCGGTTCAACACGCTGATGGAGGAGCTGCGCACGATCGTCGAGTCCGGCGCGGGTCCGGCGGTGGTCCTGGAGGCAGTGCTGGAGCGCACCGGCTACCTCGCCGAGCTCCAGGCGTCCACCGATCCGCAGGACGAGACCCGCATCGAGAACCTTCAGGAACTCGCCGCCGTAGCTCTCGAATTCGAGCAGGAGCGGGGGGAAGAGGAAGGTGCGGGCACGCTCGCCGAATTCCTGGAGAAGGTCGCGCTCGTCGCCGACTCCGACCAGATCCCCGACGAGGACGAGGAAGGCTCCGGTGTCATCACGCTCATGACGCTGCACACCGCGAAGGGCCTCGAATTCCCGGTGGTCTTCCTGACCGGCATGGAGGACGGCGTCTTCCCGCACATGCGGGCGCTCGGTCAGGTCAAGGAACTGGAGGAGGAGCGGCGGCTCGCGTACGTCGGCATCACCCGGGCCCGCGAGCGGCTCTATCTGACCCGGGCGGCGATGCGCAGTGCGTGGGGGCAGCCCTCGTACAACCCGCCGTCGCGGTTCCTGGAGGAGATCCCGGACCAGCACATGGAATGGAAGCGGACCGGGCCGATGGTGGCCACGGCCGGACCGACGTCGGGTATCACCTCGTCGCTGTCCTCGTCGCGCTCGCGCTCCGGCCCCTCGGGCTTCGCGACCAGGCGGACCTCGGACAAGCCGACGATCGCGCTGGTTGTGGGGGACCGGGTCACGCACGACCAGTTCGGGCTCGGCACGGTGACGGCGGTCGAGGGTGTCGGCGACCAGGCGAAGGCGACGGTCGACTTCGGGGACGAACGGCCGAAGAAGTTGCTACTGCGGTACGCGCCGGTCGAGAAGCTGTAGGCGGGCAGGCGGGCAGGCGGGCAGGCGGGCAGGCGGGCAGGCGGGCAGGCGGGCAGGCGGGCAGGCGGGCAGGCGGGCAGGCGGGCAGGCGGGCGAGGCTGGTGCACCGGCCGCCGGACGCCGGTTTGCCCGGCTGTTGCGCTGGGCGTCGGCGGCCGGGTGGATCAGGTCGGGTTGACGCCGTGACTGCGGAGCCAGGGCAGCGGGTCCACTGCCGCTCCGCCACCGGGCCGCACCTCGAAGTGCAGGTGTGGGCCGGTCGAGTTCCCGGTGTCGCCCGAGTACGCGATGACGTCACCGGCCTTGACCGGGCCCGAGCGGATCCTGGTGCCGCTGAGGTGGCAGTACCAGGTCTCGGTCCCGTCGGCCATGGTGACGATGGCCATGTTCCCGTAGGCGCTGTTCAGCTGGGTGCGCACGATGCCGTCGGTCGCGGCCATCACGGGCGTGCCCCCCATGACGGGGAAGTCGATGCCCGTGTGGACGGACATCCAGTTGACGCCCGCCTGGCCGAAGTACGCGCTGAGGCCGTGCTGCTTGACCGGCATGACGAACTTGGGGCGCAGCGCTTCCTTGCGGGCGGCCTCTTCCTCGCGCTTCTTCTTCTCGGCGGCCTGCCGTTCCCTCAGGTCGATGCGTTCCTGGGTACGGCTGGCGCGGTCGGCGAAGTTCTCGGCGTCGGCGCTGAGGTTGGCGAGCTGGGTGTCCAGCTTGTTGTTGGCGGCGACCGGCTTGACGGAGCCGGGGTCCGCGGCCGCCATCGTCGTGGTGTTGTCGTCCTTCTTGTCCTCGCCGCCCACTCCACTGACGGAAGCCGCGGCGATACCGGCCACGCTCATCACGCAGGCGGAGGGAACGGCGACGGTGAGAAGCGCGGAACGCTTTGCGGGGGAACGCCGCCGACTGCGACTGCCGCCACCACCGCTGCGGGTGGCGGGGCGGTTGAGAGGGAGGCGGGCGCCGGGCGCGGCGTCGGCCGTGTCTTCGGCGACGGCTTCGGCTTCGCGCCCGGCGGTGTCGAAGTCCGTCTCTGTCTTCGGGAGGCTGAACTCGGCGGTGTGGTGGGGCTCGTACGGGTCGAAGGAGCCCTGGTCGGCATAGGGCTCATACGCCTCGTGCGCCTCGTGCGCTTCGTATGCCTCGTGTGTCGCCGGCGCCTCGTGTAACACCTGCGTGGTTTGCGCGGTCTGCTGTTCCTGCTCGGGCATGGCGCCGGTGTTCCAGGCCGTGGCGTCGTACGCGCCGGTGTCGTACGCGGCCGTGTCGGTCGTCGGCCACTGGGCGGTCCGGTACCAGCCGTTGGTGTCCCACTGGCCTGTGGCATCGGGGCTGTCGCCCTGTGCCGGAATGTCTGCGAAGGCAGTCGTGGCGGGGGCGGCCGTGGTCGTTGCAGTGCCGTAGTCGGCGGTGGGTGTCCAGGCGGCTGTGGTGTCGTACGCCGGACCTGTGGCGTACTGCTGCTGGGGCTGCGCTGCGTACGGGGCGTAGGCGTCGTACGAGGTGGTGGTGTGCGCGCCCGTGTCCCACTGCGTGGAGTCGAACTGGCCGCTGCACCC
Source organism: Streptomyces sp. NPDC001832 (assembly GCF_040297265.1). Lineage (NCBI taxonomy): Bacteria > Bacillati > Actinomycetota > Actinomycetes > Kitasatosporales > Streptomycetaceae > Streptomyces > Streptomyces sp. NPDC001832. Next base: position 27,816 of record NZ_JBEOYU010000008.1, on the reverse strand, counting down.
GGCCTGGCCGGTGTCGTAGCCGTTGCCGTGCGTGCCGTCATAGCTACCGGGCAGGGAGCCGAAGAGCGGGTCGGTGTCGAAACTGCCGGTGGCTTGGCTGTCGTACCCGGCGTACCCGGCGTGGGGGTGCTGGTCGTCCACCAACTTCTCTCTTGCCTCGGCAGCAGGACCTGTGGTCTGGGGTCCGGCGGTGGGATCCCAGGGGGAGCAGTGGCCGCGACTGTACCCGGCGGTGCGTGACGTCGACAATCTTCGGCAGGCTCGGGCAGCTCAGGAAACGGGCAATCGGCCGTCTTTCGACGGACTGTCTACACAGCCTTGGCTCTATGTTCGAAACACGTTCTATTTGCAGGGGCCTCCGGTGGAGCCTCTGCTGGGGCCTCCGGTGGGGCCTCCGGTGGGGCCTCCGGTGGGGACGAGGTGGGGCTTGGTGCGGTCAGGCCACCGAAGCGGCTCCTGCTGCTCCTGCCGTTCCGGTGGCTTCGATCACCGGTTCGCGGGACTCCAACGCCTGCCGGACCGCGGCGGCGACGGCCGGGTGTACCGGGAGCGCGAGATGACCGATCCCGCTGACGCGTACGTTCAGTGCGTCGAGATCCGGATGGTCGATGCGGGCGGCCTCGGCGGGGACGATCACCCGGTCCAGCTCGCTCCAGAAGCTCACGAACCGGGTACGGCAGCCGGGCGCCGGCCTGCGCAGTTCCTCGATCGGCGCGGAGCCCGTACGCATCTGGCGCACGATGGGGTGAGCGCTCGCCAGCGGGGCGACGGCTGTGCCCCCATGCGGTGTGCCGAGGGTGACCAGGGTGCGGACCCGCCGGTCACCGCCCAGCCGCTGTACGTAATAGCGGGCGATCAGGCCGCCGAGGCTGTGCCCGACGACGTCGACCTGGTGGTGTCCGGTGCGGGCGCAGATCTCCTCGACGTGCCGTCCGAGCAGCTCGGCCGCCGTACGGATGTCGCAGGTCAGTGGCGAGTAGTTGAGCGACTCCAGATGGCGCCGACCGTGCCGGGCGAGGGAACGGCGGAGCACGACGAAGACCGAGCGGTTGTCGATGAAGCCGTGCAGGAGCACGACGGGTGGCCGCTCGCTGCCCTCGGTGGGGAGGGCGGAGGCCCCGGCAGGGGCGGTGGGGGGTGTGGTGGCCGGTTCCGCCGGGCGTGGCGTGGGCCGCCGCTCCCCGGCGATGCCGGTCGGGTAGAGGAGCACATGCCCGGCCAGGACCACCAGCTCAAGTGCGGTGGCCTTGAGCAGCGTGGAGGACAGTTGGGTGCAGCAGAGACCCGGTCGGCGCGGCAACACGGGAAGGAAAGGCGGGACCTTCATGGCCGACCTCCTGCTCCGGCAAGCGGGGAGGCGGCTTTGGTCCCCGTATGCGCTCATGGGGTGCCGTTGCGGAGGTACGGTCGGTCCGCCCGGCCATCCGGCCGGGTTCCGGCCCCGATTCGCAGGCCGCTGCTCACCGGTGGTGACCGGCGAACGATCGGCCGACGGGCCCGATGACGACGGGCCCGGCAGCCCGTACCACCGTGCCGCGCGGCTGGCGGCGCGGTGGTACGGCGACCTCTTGGCGGCTCCCCTGGCGACCGGTCCCGCACGGCAGGTGTGCCGCGTCAAGCGGGAACGGCGCCCGATGAACATGTCCCACGTGTGATTTCCCCCTCCCCGCCCACCGCGAAACGGCGGGTTGCGGGATGCTGGCGATAACGTTCGTTCACATCCCCGGCCCTTCAGGCACGGGAGACGCATGTGGAGGCAGTGATGGGTGTGACCGGTCCGATCCGTGTGGTGGTGGCCAAGCCGGGCCTGGACGGCCATGATCGCGGTGCCAAGGTGATCGCGCGGGCGCTGCGCGACGCCGGTATGGAGGTCATCTACACCGGGCTCCATCAGACGCCTGAGCAGATCGTGGACACCGCGATCCAGGAGGACGCCGACGCGATCGGCCTCTCGATTCTCTCCGGTGCGCACAACACGCTCTTCGCCAAGGTCATCGAGCTGCTGAAGGAGCGCGAGGCGGAGGACATCAAAGTCTTCGGCGGCGGCATCATCCCGGAGGCGGACATCGCACCGCTGAAGGACCAGGGCGTCGCGGAGATCTTCACCCCGGGTGCGACGACGGCGTCGATCGTCGACTGGGTCAACGCGAACGTCCGCCACCCCGCGGAAGCCTGACCGTTCCCACCACAAGGCAGCGGGCCGACAGGCCCGCCTGCCCGGGGTGGTGCGCCGTGGGTCGGCTGCGCGGGCGTGGTCGGCGGGGCCGCTTGCCCCTGGAGCCGCTGGAAGCCCCTGGCGCCTCTGGAGCCGCTTGCCGGAGCCACCGTCTGGGACCGACTCCCCGGGCTGCGCCCGGTGCCGGTGACCGGGGGGCGTGAGCGGGACCAATCCCTGGCACCCGTCGGACACCAGGGCCCTTGCCCCGCCCGGGCGCCCAGCCCCCGCCGCCCGGTTCCGGCCGATCCCCTCGGTCCGGACTCCGCCGATCCGCCCTCAGCCCGGTCTCAGCTCCAGGTCCATCGCCGAGCGCAGCCGCAGTGTGGAGACCAGTCGTTGGAATGCCTCCGACCAGTAGCCGTTGGCGCCCGGTGAGGCGTCCTCCGGTTCGTCCGGGGTGGTGGTGAGGACCTCCAGGCGGTCCGCCTCGGCCGGGTTCAGGCAGCGCTCGGCGAGGCCCATCACGCCGCTGAAGCTCCAGGGATAGCTGCCCGCGTCCCGGGCGATGTCCAGGGCGTCGACGACCGAGCGGCCGAGTGGTTCGGCCCAGGGCGTCGGGCAGACCCCCAGCAACTGGAAGGCTTCCGACAGCCCGTGCGCGGCGATGAAGTCGGCCACCCATTCTGCCCGGTCCGCTGCGGGAAGTATGGCGAGGAGCTTCGACCGCTCGGCGAGCGACGCCGTGCCGGGGCCGTTCGACGCGGGGACAGAGGGGGCGCCGAGCAGCGCGCGGGCCCACTTTGGATCCCGCTGCCGCACTGCTGCCCGGCACCATGCCGCGTGCAGTTCCTCGGCCCAGCCGTCGGCCACCGGCAGGCCGACGATCTCCTGCGCGGTGCGGCCACCGAACCGCACCGTCCAGGTGGCGAGCGGGGTCGCCTCCACCAACTGGCCAAGCCACCAAGACCGTTCGCCCCGTCCGGACGGTGGCACCGCCACCACGCCGTCGCGCTCCATCGACGCGTCGCATTCGTGCGGGGCCTCCACGGCGACAGAGGCCTCGTCGTCAGTGAGGTCCGGGCTCACGCAGGACGTCGCGCGGGCCGCCATCCTTTCGGCGAACGCCGACTCCGGTAGCGCGGAGAGGAGTTCGGCAGCTGTGGAGCGGACATTGCGGCTGCGGTCGGAGAGCGCCTGCTCCAGGAAGGTCTCGTCCACTCCGGACAGCCCGGTGCGCAGCGAGTCGAGGAACATCAGCCGGTCCTCGGCGCGCTCGGTGGTCCATGTGGTGGCGAGCAGCGCGAGCGCTTCAGCGGGATCGTGTGCCCGTACGGCTCCGAGCAGGGTGATCCGTTCGGCGAACAGGCCCTCCTCCCACAGCCGGGCGACCGCTGCCGGCTTTGTGACGTCCGGCAGCAACGAGCCGCCGCACGAGCCGCGCAGCGCGAACCTCCACTCGGGGTTCAGCCCGGCCAGCCACAGCCCGCGCGGCCCGGCGAAGGCCAGGGCCTGCGGCCGCAGATCGGTACGGGACCTGGCGGCATCCAGCAGGGGCGGGAGCAGCGCGGCCGGTGCCCGGTAGCCGTGCTGGTTGGCGGTGGCCAGCCACTGCGGGATCAGCTCCGTGAGATCAGGAGCCGTACCCCGCCGACCGCCCGAGCCGCCCGGTGCCGACCGGTCCGCGAGCAGTTGGACGAGCCTGCGCCGCGCGGCCGGGGGCAACGGCGGGCGCGGGTCGGCGGGCGCCGGCTCGGGCCGGACGGCCGCGGAGGCGGGCAGCAGTCCCGCTCTGCGTCGCACAGTGTGGAGCGCCGCCGCGTCCAGCAGTCCGCCCGGTCCGCCACCTCCCTCAGCCGGGCGGCGGGCGGTGCCCAGAAGCGCCGAGGTGACGAGCTCTTCCCACGGCGCGGGTGTGATGGTGCGAGGCATTGGTCCCCTTCGGATTCAACGTCAGATGAGCGGCACGGTCTCGGACGTCGTGTCGACGCTGCCGATTCCGACACCGTCGGCAACGACTCCGCAGGCTCCGGTGTCGGCGTCCGTGTCTGTGGACCAGGCCGCGAGGGGGTCGAACCCGCGGTGGCCGCATTCGCCGAAGACCGTGACCGGCGAGCCGCCGGAGAGCGCGACGAGTTTCCACAGTCCGGGCCGGGACAGCGCCGCCGGGGCGATGGGCAGGGCCGTATCGCCCGCCGCGTCGACCAGCTGCCAGCCGTCCCCGGACGGCACGGGTATGACCTCGCGCAGTGTCACCGGCCAGGCGTCCAGCCAGGGATCGTCCCGCAGGGCCGCTCCGTACGCGCCGATCGCGGCCGCCGCCGTACCACCCGGTGGTGGCGTGCCGGTCGGTGACGGGGCACCGAACTGCCCGCCCAGCTCCGCCCGTAGCCGGCCGGCGCCCGGACAGGGCGTGATCTCGGCGTCGATCGTGACGCCCACCGGCAGTGCCAGCCCGGGGGAGCGCCCGGCCGCCCCGTAGGAGAGCAGCAGCGCCGTGCGGCCCGATTCCCTCCCGTACAGCCAGATGCGGCGCGTGACGATCTTGCCGTCCGGGGTGTCGTACTGGGCGAGGACCAGCCAGTGGTCGCGGACCGGTGGGCCCTCGGCTGGGGCGGCCAGTCCCACGCGGGTACGGACGGTGGCTGCCAGCGGCTCCGGCAGCCGTTCGATCCCCAGCCATGCGCTGTCCAGCAGATGCAGCAGCGCGCACTCCTCCAGCAGTCGCGCGGGCCAGCCCGGCCCGGACGCCGGGATGGAGCCCAACTCCCGTACGCGGGCGGCCAGGCCGGGCGCTTGGGCGTCGACCATGCGGGCCGCCGTTTCCTCCCACAGCCCGTACCCCGACTGTTCGGCTGCTGCCAGACCGCCGCGCAGCAGATCCGTCAGCCGCTGCTCCAGTTCCTGTGCGCCGCCGGTGATCCGCTCGGCCCGGCGCTCGGCGCGCCGCCGGGCGCCCTCCGGGTCGGCCGGGCCCGCGGCCGGGGCACCGCCCGCCGCCGGCCCGCTCTTCTCCGCCTTGCCCGCCGCACGCCTGCGACGGCCCGTCAGCCACTCACCGGCCCAGTCCGGCACCTCGCCTGCGGGCAGGGCCGATTCGCCGGATGCCCAGACCAGCAACAGACCCAACGCGTGTTTGCACGGGAACTTCCGGCTGGGACAACTGCACTTGTACGCAGGACCGGTGGTGTCCACCACCGTTTGATACGGCTTGCTTCCGCTGCCCTTGCACAGCCCCCACACCGCACCCGAACCGTCACACCCGCCGTCCGACCACGGACCGGCCGAACCGAGCTTGCTCCCCGCCTTGCGTGATGACTCGTCAGGAGCCAGGGCCAGGACCTGCTCCACCGTCCAGCGCGCCGCCGGGTCGGCGTTGCGCAAGGGTTCTCCCCCGTGAGATAGCAGCATGGGAACGACGGTAGAACGCACCACTGACAATCGTCCTGACCTGCGGTCGGGGCCGATTGTCAGTGGCATGGTGCACGGTGGGAAGCCACATCAGGTCGACCGATCTGGAGGGGGATCCATGACCGTGTCCGAAACCACCGAAGCCGTCGGCGTACAGGCCCTGCGACCGCACGCCGAGGACGCCTTCGCTCATGAACTGAAGGCACTTGCCGCGGCCGACGACCGCCCGCGGCCTGCCCGTTGGCAGTTGTCCCCGTGGGCCGTCGCCACCTACCTGCTCGGCGGCACCCTGCCGGACGGCACGGTGATCACGCCCAAGTACGTCGGCCCGCGCCGCCTCGTCGAAGTCGCCGTGACCACACTCGCCACCGACCGGGCCCTGCTGCTCCTCGGCGTTCCCGGCACCGCCAAGACCTGGGTCTCCGAGCATCTCGCGGCCGCCGTCAGCGGCGACTCGACGCTGCTCGTCCAGGGCACGGCGGGCACCCCGGAGGAAGCCGTCCGCTACGGCTGGAATTACGCACAACTGCTCGCGCACGGGCCAAGCCGCGACGCCCTGGTGCCGAGCCCGCTCATGCGCGCCATGTCCGACGGCATGACCGCGCGGATCGAGGAACTCACCCGCATCCCCGCCGACGTGCAGGACTCGCTGATCACGATCCTGTCGGAGAAGACGCTCCCCGTCGCCGAACTGGGCCAGGAGGTCCAGGCGGTCCGCGGATTCAACGTCATCGCCACCGCCAACGACCGCGACCGCGGCGTCAACGAGCTGTCCAGCGCGCTTCGCCGCCGGTTCAACACCGTTGTGCTGCCGCTGCCGGCCACACCTGACGCAGAGGTCGACATCGTGTCCCGGCGCGTCGACCAGATCGGGCGTTCGCTGGATCTCCCGGCCGCGCCCGACGGCATGGCCGAGATCCGGCGCGTCGTGACGGTCTTCCGCGAGCTGCGCGACGGTGTCACCGCCGACGGCCGCACAAAGCTCAAGTCTCCCTCGGGGACACTGTCGACGGCCGAGGCGATCTCCGTCGTCACCAACGGCCTCGCGCTGGCTGCGCACTTCGGCGACGGGGTGCTGCGCCCCGGTGATGTGGCGGCGGGCATCCTGGGCGCGGTCGTCCGCGATCCCGCGGTCGACCGGGTGGTCTGGCAGGAGTACCTGGAGACCGTGGTCCGGGAGCGGGACGGGTGGAAGGACTTCTACCGCGCCTGCCGCGAGGTATCCGCATGACCCGGGACGTGCGCTCCGTCGGACCGCTGCTGCTGGGGGTGCGGCACCACGGCCCGGGCTCGGCCCGAGCCGTCCGTGTGGCCCTGGAAGCGGCTCGCCCGCGGGCGGTGCTCATCGAGGGGCCTCCTGAGGGTGACGCCCTGCTGCCACTGGCTGCCGACGAGCAGATGCGGCCGCCGGTCGCGCTTCTTGCCCATGCTGTTGACGACCCGGGGCAGGCGGCGTTCTGGCCGCTGGCCGCGTTCTCGCCCGAGTGGGTCGCGATCCGCTGGGCCTTGGCGCACGACATCCCGGTCCGCTTCATCGACCTGCCCGCGGCGAACTCCCTGGCCATGGCGCAGGCAGCAGAACGGCAAGCGGGCCGGGACGGAGACGGGGAAGTGGGTGGGAACGGAGGAGCGGACGGGGACGGAGCCGGGCAGCCGACTACGGGCGGATCGTCTGTGCACACCCCGATTGACCCCATTGGTGTACTGGCCGAGACGGCGGGTTACGACGACCCCGAGCGCTGGTGGGAGGACGTCGTCGAACACCGCCCCCAGGGCGGCGAGGCCGTCGACCCGCGGGCACCGTTCGCCGCGCTCGCTGAGGCGATGTCGGCCCTGCGCGAGGTGCACGGGGACGGCGACCACTCTCGTGACACCGTGCGTGAGGCGTATATGCGCATCCAACTGCGCAAGGCGGTAAAGGAGTTCGGCGACGACATCGCGGTCGTCTGCGGCGCCTGGCATGTGCCCGCGCTCGGCACGAAAACCACACTCGCCGCCGACAAGTCCCTGCTCAAGGGGCTGCCCAAGGTCAAGGCCGAGCTGACCTGGGTGCCCTGGTCGCACCGACGGCTCGCCCGGCACAGCGGATACGGGGCGGGCATCGACTCGCCCGGCTGGTACGGACACCTCTTCGAGGCAGCCGACCGCCCGATCGAGCGATGGATGACCAAGGCCGCCGGACTCCTGCGCGACGAGGACCGGTTCGTCTCGTCCGCCCATGTCATCGAGGCGGTCAGGCTGGCCGAGACCCTCGCAGCCATGCGCGGCCGCCCGCTGGCCGGGCTGAGCGAGACGACCGATGCGATCCGGGCTGTGATGTGCGAAGGCTCCGATGTGCCGCTCGCGCTCGTACAGGACCGGCTGATCGTCGGCGAGAAGCTCGGCGAAGTGCCGGACACCGCCCCCGCAGTACCCCTGCAGCGAGACCTCACCCGACAGCAGCGCACACTCCGGCTCAAACCGGATGCGCTGGAGCGGGAGTTGGAGCTCGACCTGCGCAAGGACACCGACGCGGCCCGCAGCAGGCTGCTCCACCGGCTGCGGATCCTCGCCGTCGGCTGGGGCGAGAGAGCCGCAGGCCGGGCGAGCACCGGCACCTTCCGGGAGAGCTGGCGGCTGCGCTGGGAACCCGAGTTGTACGTGCGGGTCGCGGAGGCCGGGACATGGGGCACCACCGTGCTCTCCGCGGCGACCGCCAAGGCCGAGTCCCAGGCGGCTTCGGCGACCACACTCGCCGAAGTCACCGCGCTCGCCGAGCACTGCCTCCTGGCGGAACTGCCCGACGCACTGCCCGAGGTGATGCGGGCCCTCGCAGACCGCGCCGCGCTCGACGCCGACGTCGGCCATCTCGCCGACGCCCTGCCCGCGCTGGCCCGCACCCTGCGCTACGGCGACGTGCGGTCAACGGACACCGTGGCTCTCGGCGAGGTCGCGGCCGGGCTCGCCGAGCGGATCTGCGTCGGACTCCCACCCGCCTGCACCGGACTCGACGCCGACGGCGCCGCCGAACTGCGCCGCCAGGTGGACGGGGTAAACACCGCGATCGGTCTGCTCACCGGAGCCGTTCAGCCGGACACCGAAGCGGACGGGCTGCGTGAGCGCTGGACCGCCGTACTGCAAAAGCTCGCCGCCCGGGACACGGTCGCGGGTGTCATCCGAGGCCGTGCTGCCCGGCTGCTGCTCGATGCAGGACGGCTCGCGGAGGACGATGCTGCACGGCTGATGGGCCTGGCCCTCTCGCCCGGCACACCCCCGGCCGATGCCGCGGCCTGGATCGAGGGGTTCGTCGGCCAAGCCGCCGGAGGCGGCATGCTCCTCATCCACGACGAGCGACTGCTCGGCCTGGTCGACGCCTGGCTCACAGGGGTTCCCGCCGACACCTTCGCCGATGTGCTGCCGCTGTTGCGCCGTACCTTCTCGGCGTACGAAACGGGCGTACGGCGCACACTGGGCGAACTCGTGCGGCGCGGTCCGGCCACCGGGGGACCGACAGCCACCGGGACTAAGACGACGGCACCCGGCTTCGGCCCCGGACTCGACGGGGCCAGGGCCGACGCGGTGGTACCAGTGCTGCGTCTACTGCTCGGTCTGGACACCGGCACCGATCCGGACCCGGGCGGCGTCGACCCGGACAACAGAGGCCCGGACAACAGAGGCCCGGACAACAGAGGCCCGGACAACAGAGACCCGGACGAGAGAGCCGAGAACATCAAGGAACCGCTGGGGGCAACGGGATGACCACGGACACGGCCAAAACCGCACCACACTCGGCCCCCGGCTCGCCGCCCGGCCCGGCGGACCGCTCGGCACGACCCGGCCGGCAGTCCGGCCCGGCGAACGACGAGCGGCTGCGTCGGTGGCGGCTGGTCCTGGGCGGGGACAGCGCCGAGAGCACCGGCTGCACCCTGACCGGACGCGACGCCGAGATGGACGGAGCACTGACCGCGCTGTACGGCGGCGCAGGCAGACCCGGGGGACGTGGCGGGAGCAATCGCTCGGCGGGGCTTGGGGCCTCCGCTCCCTCCGTGGCCCGCTGGCTCGGCGACATCCGCACGTACTTCCCCAGTTCCGTCGTCCAGGTCATGCAGCGTGACGCGATCGACCGACTCGGCCTCTCCGCTCTGCTCCTCGAACCAGAGATGCTGGAGGTCGTCGAGGCGGACGTCCATCTCGTCGGAACGCTCCTCTCGCTCAACAAGGCCATGCCCGAGACGACGAAGCAGACCGCAAGAGCCGTCGTGCGCAAGGTCGTCGACGATCTGGAGAAGCGGCTCGCCACCCGCACGCGGGCCACACTCACCGGAGCGCTGGACCGCTCGGCCAAGATCAACCGGCCCCGCCACCGCGACATCGACTGGGACCGAACCATCCGGGCCAACCTCAAGAACTACCTCCCCGAGTACGGCACCGTCGTCCCCGAGCGGCTCATCGGCTTCGGGCGGGCCGCGCAGTCCGTGAAGAAGGACGTCATCCTGTGCATCGACCAGTCGGGGTCGATGGCCGCCTCCGTCGTCTACGCCTCAGTCTTCGGCGCGGTGCTCGCCTCCATGCGCACCCTGCACACCAGGCTTGTCGTCTTCGACACAGCAGTGGTCGACCTCACCGACCAGCTCGACGACCCCGTGGACGTGCTCTTCGGCACCCAGCTCGGCGGCGGCACCGATATCAACCGGGCGCTCGCCTACTGCCAGTCGAAGATCTCCCGCCCCGCCGACACCGTCGTCGTCCTCATCAGCGACCTCTACGAGGGCGGCATACGTGACGAGATGCTGAAGAGGGTTGCCGCGATGAAGGCATCCGGCGTGCAGTTCGTGACGCTGCTCGCGCTGTCCGACGAGGGCGCGCCCGCCTACGACCGTGACCATGCGGCGGCCCTCGGCGCCCTGGGCGCACCGGCGTTCGCGTGCACCCCGGATCTCTTCCCGGAGGTGATGGCAGCGGCGATCGAGAAGAGGGCGCTTCCCATACCGGACAAGGAGAATCGCCGGTAACAAGGGGCGCGCGCGATCTCGTCCGCGCTGCACCGCACGAATGCCGTTCTGCTGCCGTTCTGCCCACTGCGACCCGGGCGTCGGGGGATCTGTGACCGTAATCACCGCTCAGGTGTGATCTGTGATTTAGGGTCCTGCGGAGCACGGGGATAACCTGCGAGATGGACATGCCGCGTTCCCGGGTCACCGTGTGCGCCTTCCTGGTGACAGAACGGTCACGTTGCCCCTCGCGGCACGCCCACGCAGAAAACGAACCGCGAGACCATTGATTAAGGGACGGACGCGCGTGGACCTGTTCGAGTACCAGGCGAGGGACCTCTTCGCCGAGCACGGTGTACCGGTGCTGGCCGGTGAAGTCATCGACACGCCTGAGGCAGCCCGCGAGGCGACCGAGCGGCTGGGCGGCAAGTCCGTCGTCAAGGCGCAGGTGAAGGTCGGCGGCCGCGGCAAGGCCGGCGGCGTCAAGCTGGCCGCCACCCCCGACGAGGCGGTCGCCCGCGCGACCGACATCCTCGGCATGGACATCAAGGGCCACACGGTCCACAAGGTGATGATCGCCGAGACCGCGCCGGAAATCCTTGAGGAGTACTACGTCTCGTACCTCCTCGACCGCACCAACCGCACCTTCCTGGCCATGGCCTCGGTGCAGGGCGGCATGGACATCGAGGAGGTCGCGGAGAAGACCCCCGAGGCCCTCGCGAAGGTCCCGGTCGACTCCAACACCGGTGTCACGATCGAGAAGGCCCGCGAGATCGTCGCCCAGGCGAAGTTCCCGGCCGAGGTGGCCGAGAAGGTCGCCGAGGTCATGGTGACGCTGTGGGACACCTTCGTTGCCGAGGACGCGCTCCTCGTCGAGGTCAACCCGCTCGCCAAGGTCGCCTCCGGCGACATCCTGGCGCTGGACGGCAAGGTGTCTCTCGACGAGAACGCCGACTTCCGTCAGCCCGAGCACGAGGCGCTCGAGGACAAGGCCGCAGCCAACCCGCTCGAGGCTGCCGCCAAGGCCAAGAACCTCAACTACGTCAAGCTCGACGGCGAGGTCGGCATCATCGGTAACGGTGCCGGTCTGGTCATGTCGACGCTGGACGTCGTCGCGTACGCCGGCGAGAACCACGGCAACGTGAAGCCCGCCAACTTCCTCGACATCGGTGGCGGCGCCTCCGCCGAGGTCATGGCGAACGGCCTGGAGATCATCCTCGGCGACCCGGACGTCAAGTCCGTCTTCGTCAACGTCTTCGGTGGCATCACCGCGTGCGACGAGGTCGCCAACGGCATTGTCCAGGCTCTCGCGCTGCTCAAGAGCAAGGGCGAAGAGGTCACCAAGCCGCTGGTCGTGCGCCTCGACGGCAACAACGCGGAGCTGGGTCGCAAGATCCTTTCCGATGCCAACCACCCGCTCGTTCAGCGCGTGGACACCATGGACGGCGCGGCCGACAAGGCCGCCGAGCTCGCCGCGGCTGCGCTGTGACGTTGCGCGTCTCCGACACGACAAGGGACTAAGGGACTCCAACACCATGGCAATCTTCCTCACCAAGGACAGCAAGGTCATCGTCCAGGGGATGACCGGTGCCACCGGCATGAAGCACACCAAGCTCATGCTGGGCGATGGCACGAACATCGTCGGCGGCGTGAACCCGCGCAAGGCCGGCACGTCCGTCGACTTCGACGGCACCGAGGTACCCGTGTTCGGGACCGTAGCCGAGGCGATGGAGAAGACCGGCGCGAACGTGTCGGTTCTCTTCGTGCCGCCGGCCTTCGCCAAGGCCGCCGTCATCGAGGCGATCGACGCCGAGATTCCGCTCGCCGTCGTGATCACCGAGGGCATTGCCGTCCACGACTCCGCCGCCTTCTGGGCGTACGCGGGCTCGAAGGGCAACAAGACCCGGATCATCGGCCCGAACTGCCCCGGCCTGATCACCCCCGGTCAGTCCAACGCCGGCATCATCCCGGGCGACATCACCAAGCCCGGCCGCATCGGTCTCGTGTCCAAGTCCGGCACGCTGACCTACCAGATGATGTACGAGCTCCGTGACATCGGCTTCTCGTCCGCCGTCGGCATCGGTGGCGACCCGGTCATCGGTACGACGCACATCGACGCCCTCGCGGCGTTCGAGGCCGACCCCGAGACCGACCTGATCGTCATGATCGGTGAGATCGGCGGCGACGCCGAGGAGCGTGCGGCCGACTTCATCGCGAAGAACGTCACCAAGCCGGTCGTCGGTTACGTCGCGGGCTTCACCGCCCCCGAGGGCAAGACCATGGGCCACGCAGGCGCCATCGTCTCCGGCTCCTCCGGCACCGCGCAGGCGAAGAAGGAGGCCCTTGAGGCCGCCGGCGTCAAGGTCGGCAAGACGCCGACCGAGACCGCCAAGCTGGCGCGCGAGATCCTCAGCGCCTGATCGCTTCACCGCGTCAGAGCAGCACCGCAGTATCGCGTCACCGCACAGACGGCGCGGGCCCGTACCCCTGGCCGGGGTACGGGCCCGCGCCGTGGCGGTACGACGGCGGCACATAAACGCATATTGAGCGACACAGCGGTTGTTCGCCTGTTACACGGAATAAGTGAGTGTCGTTGGGAGCATGGCCATGTGACCCAAGCGACCGAACACAGTGCGTCGTTGTCGGCAGAGCAGGGCCGGTCCGCCGTACTGGCCCTCACCTTCCTGCGTGGGGCGCTTGCGGCCGGACTGGGGCTGGGCGCGCTCACCATGCTCGTCATGACGCTGTGGATCAGCTCCCCGGCTCCCGGCGACGGCCCCGCCGGGGCCCTTCGAACGGCGGCAGGGCTCTGGCTGCTCACCCACGGTGCCGAGCTGATCAGAACCGACACGCTCAGCGGAGACCCCGCCCCGGTCGGCGTCGTCCCGCTGCTGCTCGCCGTGGTGCCGGTGTGGCTGGTGCACCGAGCGGTCCGGGATGCCCTTGAGCCCGACGAGGGGCGCCCGGCGCCTTCGGCGGCGGGCGCGTTCGCCGTGGTCAGCGGCGGATATCTGCTGGTCGGAGCCGCTGTCGCGTTCTATGCGCAAAGTGGTTCGCTGTCCGTGTACACACCGTCGCTGCTCTTCCCATCGGCCGTTGTGGTGACGAGTGCGGCGGCTGCCGGGGTCTGGACGGCATCGGGGCACCCGATCGCGCCGCCATCCTGGGCGCCGGTGCGCCTGCACGAGAAGCTGGCCCGTACCCGGTTCAGGGAGTGCGCCAAGACGGCGTGCCGGTCGGCCGCGGCCGGGGTGGCGGTGCTGCTCGGTGGCGGGGCGTTGCTTGTCGTGGTGGCGCTGGTGTGGCATGCGCAGGGGGTTCAGCAGTCGTTCGTCCAGCTCTCGGGCGACTGGGCGGGCCGGGTCCCGGTACTGCTGCTCGCGCTGGTCCTGGTGCCGAACGCGGTGGTGTGGGGCGCCGCGTACGGACTCGGGCCGGGCTTCGCGCTCGGTACGGCGTCCACGGTCACCCCGCTGGCCTTCTCGGGGTACCCGGCATTGCCCGTCTTCCCGCTGCTCGCCGCGGTGCCGGCCCAGGGGCCGGGGACGACCCTGAACTGGGCGGCCGGGGCGGTGCCGGTCGCAGCCGGGGTGACGGTCGCCCGGTTCACGGTGCGGCGGGCCGCGCCCGCCCTCGCCGGGCGGGAGGAGGTGTGGAGCCTGCGGGAGACCGCGCTGACGGCCGGGCTGGGGGCACTGGGGTGCGGGGCCGGCGCAGCGGTGCTGGCCGCGGCAGCGGGGGGACCGCTCGGCACCAGGGCGCTGGCGGAGTTCGGCCCGGTCTGGTGGCTGACCGGTGCGGCGGCCCTGGCGTGGACGGCGCTGCTCGGCGTCCCTGGGGCGCTGCTGCTCCGGGCCTGGCGGCTGCGGGGCGGCGACGGTAAACGGGGCGACGGTAAACGGGGCGACGGTAAACGGTGGGTGCGACGACCGGCAAAGGGGACGGCGACGGTGGAGTACGCGCCGGGAGCTCAGGCGCCCGCACAGGGAGCCGATTCGTCGGTGTCCACGTCGGACGAGAGGAGCGACGAATCCGAGCCGTACGACTCCGAGCTGTACGACTCCGAGCTGTACGACTTCCTGCCGACCGCCCCCTGGCACGAACGGACGGCCCGGCCTGGGGAGGCTGGGCCGTCCATGGATCCTCAAGACTCGCGAGGTGTCAGTTCTTGACGCCGAAGAAGGGCTCCAGCGGCTTCGGCAGCAGGTCGTTGCAGGCCATCTGGCCGGACTTGGTCAGGGCGTCGTTCACACAGGTGTAGTAGTCGCGGTAGACGAGCTGCACCGTGAACGTCATCGCGACGATCGAGAGCGCGAGCAGCGCCATCAGCAGGCCGCTGACAGCAGCCGTGGTCTGCTGCCTGCCGTAGCCCGGAGCGGCGGGGGCGCCGGGCGTGGACGCTGGAATGCGCCCGGAACCGGAACCCTGAAGGGGGCCGACAATAGGCGTACCGGACGCTGTGGCGGACCTGGGTGCTCCGGCGGCGCCGCCCGGCGCGGACGCTTCCTTCGGCTTCGCCCGGAGCGCGCTGATCGACCAGTACACGGCAAGTGCGCCGAGCAGCAGGCCGAGCTCCGGGAAGTTGAAGAGCGCGAAGAAGAAGGCCCACATGCCGGAGAGCAGCGCGTAGCGTGCGCGGCGCTGGGCGGGGTCGGTCGGGTCCCAGCGCAGTCCGCCGGGGCTGCCCGCGGGGCCGCCCTGACCGTCCGGCCCGCCGCCCTGGCCTCCGGGGCGACCGCCGAAACCGCCGCTCTGGCGCCCGGGCTGTCGGCTGCTCCACTGGCTGCCCCAGACCGGCCGCTCGTCGCCGGAGCCGCCCTGGGACGACCCGTCGCCGTCGCCGCGGCCGCCGTTCTCGTTGCCGCTTCCGGCGTTTGAAGGGTGGCGGGGCTGCCAGGGCTGGTCGGGCCGGTCCTCGGGTGGTGCGGCGAACGGGTTGCCGTCCGCCGGGCCGGCGGACCCCGACGAACCGGAAGAACCGGAAGAGTCAGAGGGGCCGGAAAAACCGGAAGAAGAGGAAGGGTCCGTGGGGGACCGGCGCTCCCGCAGCATCAGTGGGGTCCGCTCGGGCAGCGGGTGGCGGAAGGCGGTGCGGTGGCGTCGGTCCGGCATGTGGTGAACGTCTTCCCCATCTCGTCATTTCCGCCCTGCGGACGGTTCCCTGTCCCCTGACGCTACCTCCCGGCCAGGAGGGGCCGAAAGCTGGGAGTGTGGCGCAGCTGTCCGAGACTCGTCACCCGGACCCTCTCGCTCTTCACCGCCGCCGGCCCGCAGTCGGCCTGCGGCCCCCTCTCACCCCCGTCCCATGGGGGTCCCCCGAGGTGCCGGTATCGTTGCTGACGGTCGGCCGGTTCGTAGGGTTCCCCGTATCGAGGGGCTCGATTCTTTCGTACGACCATACAAATCAGCGCTGCTCTGCTTCATCACGCGAGAAAGGGCCCAGCCGTGGCCTCCCCGCCCCCCTCCGCCGCACCGGCCCGTCTGGTCGTGCTGGTCTCCGGCTCCGGTACGAACCTCCAAGCCCTGCTCGACGCCATCGGCGACGACCCCGAGGGCTTCGGTGCGCAGGTCGTCGCGGTCGGCGCCGACCGCTCCGGCATCGTCGGTCTGGAACGGGCGGAGCGCGCCGGACTGCCGACCTTCGTGTGCAGGGTCAAGGACCATGCCACCCGCGAGGAGTGGGACGCGGCACTCGCGGCCGCGACGGCCGAGCACCGCCCGGACCTCGTGGTGTCCGCGGGATTCATGAAGATCGTGGGCAAGGAGTTCCTCGCCCGGTTCGGTGGCCGGTTCATCAACACCCACCCCGCTCTGCTCCCCAGCTTTCCCGGTGCCCATGGGGTGCGTGACGCACTCGCGTACGGCGTGAAGGTCACCGGGTGCACCGTCCACTTCGTCGACGACGGCGTCGACACCGGTCCGATCATCGCGCAGGGCGTGGTCGAGGTGGCCGAAGCGGACACGGCGGAGGGCGAAGCCGCTCTCCACGAACGCATCAAGGAAGTCGAGCGCAAGCTGCTCGTCGAGGCCGTGGGGCGGCTCGCCCGTGACGGCTATCGCATTGAGGGACGAAAGGTTCATCTCGGTCATGTCGGTGAATAAGCCCATCCGCCGCGCCCTGGTCAGTGTCTACGACAAGTCGGGGCTCGAAGACCTCGCCCGCGGTCTGCACGAGGCAGGCGTCGAGCTCGTCTCCACCGGCTCCACCGCCGGGAAGATCGCTGCTGCCGGGGTGCCGGTCACCAAGGTCGAGGAGCTCACCGGCTTCCCCGAGTGCCTCGACGGCCGCGTCAAGACGCTGCACCCGCGCATCCATGCCGGCATCCTCGCGGACCTGCGCCTGGACGCCCACTGCGAGCAGCTCGCCGAGCTGGGTGTGGAGCCGTTCGATCTCGTCGTCGTCAACCTGTACCCGTTCAAGGAGACCGTCGCCTCCGGCGCGTCCGCCGACGAATGCGTGGAGCAGATCGACATCGGTGGCCCGTCGATGGTCCGCGCCGCCGCCAAGAACCACCCGTCCGTAGCCGTCGTCACCAGCCCCGAGCGGTACGCCGACGTCCTTGCCGCGGTCAAGGCGGGCGGCTTCGACCTGACCGCCCGCAAGCGCCTGGCCGCCGAGGCGTTCCAGCACACCGCCGCGTACGACGTGGCCGTGGCCTCCTGGTTCGCGGGCGCTGCCGGCGAAGCCGCTGAAGGGTACGCGCCCGCCGACGACTCCGGCTTCCCCGACTTCTTCGGTGCCACGTACGAGCGCAAGAACATCCTGCGGTACGGCGAGAACCCGCACCAGCCCGCCGCGCTCTACACCTCGGGCGCCGGCGGCCTGGCCGAGGCGGAGCAGCTGCACGGCAAGGAGATGTCGTACAACAACTACACGGACACCGACGCCGCGCGCCGGGCCGCGTACGACCACGCCGAGCCGTGCGTCGCGATCATCAAGCATGCCAACCCCTGCGGCATCGCGATCGCCGCCGACGTCGCCGAGGCGCACCGCAACGCGCACGCCTGCGACCCGCTGTCCGCCTTCGGCGGTGTCATCGCCGTCAACCGTCCGGTGACCGTCGCCATGGCCGAGCAGGTCGCGGAGATCTTCACCGAGGTCATCGTCGCCCCGGCGTACGAGGACGGCGCGGTCGAGGTCCTGGCCCGGAAGAAGAACATCCGCGTGCTGCGCTGCCCCGACGCCCCGACCGCCCCGGTCGAGGTCAAGCCGATCGACGGCGGCGCGCTGCTCCAGGTCACCGACCGCCTCCAGGCCGACGGCGACGACCCGGCCAACTGGACCCTCGCCACCGGTGAGGCTCTCTCCGCGGACGGGCTGAAGGAGCTCGCCTTCGCCTGGAAGGCTTGCCGTGCGGTCAAGTCCAACGCGATCCTGCTCGCCAAGGATGGTGCCTCGGTCGGCGTCGGCATGGGCCAGGTCAACCGGGTCGACTCCGCGAAGCTGGCCGTCGAGCGGGCGGGCGAGGAGCGGGCGCGGGGCGCGTACGCCGCGTCCGACGCCTTCTTCCCGTTCCCGGACGGGCTGGAGATCCTGGCCGCGGCCGGTGTCAAGGCCGTGGCCCAGCCGGGCGGTTCGGTCCGTGACGAGCTGGTCGTCGAAGCCGCGAAGAAGGCGGGCGTGACGATGTACTTCACGGGTACGCGGCACTTCTTCCACTGACGGGCTGGGCGCACCGGCTCCTCGCCAGTAGCCGTCTCGCCCGGCGACCGCCGTACGGACAAGGCCGAAGGCCGTAACCCGCGAGCTTGCGCGGGTTACGGCCTTCAGCCGGTATCTGCGGCTGCGAGGCGAGTCGACTGTCGCGGCCGGTCGGCTCAGGCGCGCGGTCGCTGGAACCAAGCGGCCCCGTCCGACTTCGCCACGAAGACGATGATCAGGACGCCGAGCGCGATGGTGACGATGCCCAGGGGCAGCTGGAAGATGCCGCCGAGGCAGATGAACGCGCCGTAGACGATGGCGCAGACACGGGTGGCATTGCCACCGGTCTTCATCTTGAGCGCGAGCGCGACCGAGAGCCCGGCGAAGATCAGCGCGAGCACGGCGGCGAACGCGAGGACGCCCTTGCCGACATTGGCGATCGTCTCGGTGTCGGCGGTGGAGCCGGCGTTATTGACGGCAGCGTCGACCGCACCCATGCCTGCGAAAGCGATGATGGCGCCGATGACCTGGAAGGCGGCGACGACCCACAGCATCACG
The DNA here is from genome assembly GCF_040297265.1 of Streptomyces sp. NPDC001832. Classification (NCBI taxonomy): domain Bacteria; kingdom Bacillati; phylum Actinomycetota; class Actinomycetes; order Kitasatosporales; family Streptomycetaceae; genus Streptomyces; species Streptomyces sp. NPDC001832. Next base: position 9,080 of record NZ_JBEOYU010000008.1, on the reverse strand, counting down.
CGAGCCGCCTTCACGCCGCCCGGCATCTCGACCGGGGCACCCGGGAAGCCGAATCCAGCGCCGTACTGCTGGTTGACCGGCGGGGCCGCGGGATAGCCGCCCTGCTGCGGCATACCCTGCGGGGCCTGCTGCGGGTAGCCGTACCCCGGCTGCCCGCCCTGCTGCTGCTGGCCGTAGGGGTTGTTCGGGTCGCCGAAGCTCATGGCGAATTTCCTCCGTTGCAAAAAGTGCGGGGACGACGCGGTCCGAGCGGAGGAAACATGCGCAATTTGTACGGTCTGTCCCCCCGACACTGTCCGCGGTGCTGCGCGGCTCATCGTGGTCCTGACAAAGACTTTTTGTCCAGTCGATTGCCGAATGCGTTGTGTAAGCGCAACCTGATGGCCACCGTGGGCACCCGGAATTGGTATGCGGGCGGGGTCATCCGCGAATATGGGGGCATGACTGCCCAGATTCTCGATGGCAAGGCCACCGCAGCTGCGATCAAGTCCGATCTCACCGTCCGCGTGGCGGCCCTCAAGGCGCGGGGCATCACCCCTGGCCTGGGAACCCTGCTGGTCGGGGACGATCCGGGCAGCCGGTGGTACGTGAACGGCAAGCACCGTGACTGCGCACAGGTCGGCATCGGTTCCATTCAGCGCGAACTCCCCGACACCGCCACCCAGGAGGAGATCGAGGACGTCGTACGGGAGCTCAACGCCAACCCCGAGTGCACGGGGTACATCGTGCAGCTTCCCCTCCCCAAGGGGATCGACACCAACCGTGTCCTGGAGCTGATGGATCCGGCCAAGGACGCAGACGGTCTCCACCCGATGAACCTCGGTCGGCTCGTGCTGAACGAGACCGGTCCGCTGCCCTGCACCCCGCAGGGTGTCGTCCAGCTGCTCCGCCACCACGACGTGGAGATCAACGGGGCACACGTCGTGGTCGTCGGCCGCGGTGTCACCATTGGCCGCTCGATCCCGCTGCTGCTGACCCGTAAGTCCGAGAACGCCACCGTCACCCAGTGCCACACCGGTACGCGTGACCTCTCGGCCCAGCTCAAGCAGGCCGACATCATCGTCGCCGCCGCCGGAGTACCGCACATCATCAAGCCCGAGGACGTGAAGCCGGGCGCGGCCGTGCTCGACGTCGGCGTCAGCCGGGACGAGCACGGCAAGATCGTCGGGGATGTTCACCCGGGCGTGGCCGAGGTCGCTGCCTGGATCTCCCCGAACCCGGGCGGTGTCGGCCCGATGACTCGCGCCCAGCTGCTCGTCAATGTGGTCGAGGCGGCCGAGCGCAACGCAGCCGGCGCGGTCTGAGCCGACTGCCCCGATCCGGAAGGAACTCCATGGGTGCTGGTACGAGTTCGGCCAACCCGGCCGCCGAGGCGGACCGGACGTCTCCGGTGTCGTCGGGCGCGGACGTCTCCGGTGCTGGTGCGGCAGATGAGGCTGCGCCGGATCGGGCTGAGACCTGTGAGGCAGCCGCGACCGGTGAAGCTGCGAGTGAAAGTCCTGCTCGCGAGGGGACGGTCGTCCGGGGCGACGGGGACGCCGGTGAGGGCTCCGACGCGGACGCCGGTGAGGACTCCGGCGACGCGGACCCGGGCGAGGACACCCGCCCGGAGGCTGCGGCTGCTGCCACCGCCCCCGGCCGCAGCGCCCCGGACGGCGCCACGCACAGGGGTCCGCGTCCGTCGAGGAGGTTCCCGTCGTTCACCCGGGACACCGCGCGCCCCGAGGGCGGCGGCCGGGCCGCACCCGGGGACGCACCCGCCCCGGCCCGGCAGTGGCCGTTGCTCGCCGTGCTGTGCACGGCCGGGATCGGGCTGCTGATCGTGGCCCTCGACCCCTTCGCCGAGGCCTTCAGGATCGGCACGATCCTGATCGGTGTGGCCCTCATCGGGGGTGCCGTGCTGCGGGCCATGATCCCGTCGGTGGGCATGCTGGCGGTCCGTTCCCGCTTCACCGACATGGTGACGTACGGGCTGCTCGGCTTTCTCATCGTGATGCTCGCGCTGGTGGCGCAGCCGAAGCCGTGGCTGGACCTTCCGTTCCTGGAGCAAGCGGTCCACTTCGCGATCCGCTGAGACCAACGACTTCGGGGGAAATAGGGACGGCGCGCAACGGTGTGATCGGCACGCAAAGGTGTGCCCTGCACGCATCGGTGCCGCCTGGGGCGTGCGCGGTTGTGCCCCGAGTCTCGAATCGAACACCCCCGGTACGGCTGGGTGAACGCTGTGTGACGGGTTGTGTGCGGTGCCACAGGGGGCCGGGCGGTCGGGAGGCTCCGGGTCGGATAGCCTGATCGCTGGATATCTCTTCACATCAAGATTCAGAGATGTCCAGCACCAGGGGCAGGAACCCCCACCGCCAGCTGTCAAACGGAGATCGCCATGACCCGCACTCCCGTGAATGTCACCGTGACCGGCGCAGCCGGCCAGATCGGCTACGCGCTGCTCTTCCGCATCGCCTCCGGCCATCTGCTCGGCCCGGACGTGCCGGTCAACCTGCGCCTCCTGGAGATTCCGCAGGGGCTGAAGGCCGCCGAGGGCACCGCGATGGAGCTCGACGACTGCGCCTTCCCGCTGCTGCGCAACATCGAGATCACCGACGACCCCAATGTCGGCTTCGCCGGCGCCAACGTCGCCCTGCTGGTCGGCTCCCGCCCGCGTACGAAGGGCATGGAGCGCAGCGACCTGCTCTCCGCCAACGGCGGCATCTTCAAGCCGCAGGGCAAGGCCATCAATGACCACGCCGCGGACGACATCAAGGTCCTCGTCGTCGGCAACCCGGCCAACACCAACGCGCTCATCGCGCAGGCCGCCGCCCCGGACGTACCGGCCGAGCGCTTCACCTCGATGATGCGTCTCGATCACAACCGCGCGGTCTCGCAGCTGGCAGCCAAGACCGGTGCCGCCGTCTCCGACATCAAGAAGCTGACGGTCTGGGGCAACCACTCGGCCACCCAGTACCCGGACATCTTCCACGCGGAGATCGCCGGCAAGAACGCCGCCGAGACCGTCAACGACGAGGCGTGGCTGGCCGACACCTTCATCCCGACCGTCGCCAAGCGCGGCGCCGCGATCATCGAGGCCCGTGGCGCGTCCTCGGCCGCCTCGGCCGCCAACGCCGCCATCGACCACGTCCACACCTGGGTCAACGGCACCGCCGCCGGCGACTGGACCTCCATGGGTGTCCTGTCGGACGGCTCCTACGGCGTGCCCGAGGGCATCATCTCGTCCTTCCCAGTCACCACGAAGGACGGCAAGTACGAGATCGTCCAGGGCCTGGACATCAACGAGTTCTCCCGTACGCGCATCGACGCGACGGTGCAGGAGCTCATCGAGGAGCGCGACGCGGTTCGCGAGCTCGGCCTGATCTGATCCGTACACCCCTGATCTGATCCGTACGCCTCCGAGGCGTGCCGCACCGCCCCCGGCAGCAGTCGCTGCCGGGGGCGGTTGTATGGACACGGGCGCTCGCCGCATCCCACGAGCCACGGGCCGGGAGGGCCAGGGGGCCGACGGAGGGGCCGGCGGGGTGCGGGTGTGCCGGGTCAGTGCTTCATGTCGCCCGGCGTGTAGTGACCGGGGACCATGCGGGTGGTCACGGCGAACCGGTTCCAGGCGTTGATCGCCGTGATCGCGGCGATGAGGTGGGCGAGCTCCGTCTCGTCGAAGTGCTTGGCGGCCTTCTCGTACACCGCGTCGGGCACGAAGCCGTCGGTCAGTACGGTCACGGCCTCGGTCAGCTCGATGGCGGCGATCTCCTTGGGCGTGTAGAAGTGCTGCGACTCCTCCCACGTGCTGAGCTGGACGATCCGCTCGATCGACTCACCTGCCGCCAGCGCGTCCTTGGTGTGCATGTCGAGGCAGAACGCGCAGTGGTTGAGCTGCGAGGAGCGGATCTTCACCAGCTCCGCCACGACCGGGTCGAGGCCCTTACGGGACGCCACTTCCAGCCGGAGCATCGCCTTGTAGACATCGGGGGCGAGCTCGGTCCAGCGCATACGAGGGGTGTGCTCGGGGTTGAGTGCGGAGGTCGGGTGGTTGTGCTCGTTCGTCGTCATGGATATGACGTTACGGCGGGGGTGGCGCAGCAGTATGTTCGGCGCACCCGCTTTCGGCCGCAGCCGGTGGCCCTCTAATCTGACAAGTGGTCACACTGACTTGATTCGTTACGGGGGAGACAGAATCATGGCCATACGCAGGCTGAGGTCGAGCACGGTGGTGCTCGGTGGCATGGGGGTGCTCGCAGCGATGATCACCTCCTGCGGTTCGGAACCGGACAAGCGGTGCGTCGACTCGCTGACCCATAAAGAGCTGCCCAGCTACAAATGCAAGAGCGGCAGTGGAAGCGGAAGCAGCAGCGGAAGCGGCGGCGGTTCGTACTACTACGGCGGTTCGAGCAGGAACGGCAAGGTGGAGGGCGGCAGCTTCGACAAGTCCGCCGTCGAACGCGGCGGCTTCGGCTGCTCAGGCACCGGAGGCGGCTGAACCGGCATGGAACGCCGCACCACACCGCCCCGCCCCGGCTGGCAGGAGACGGTCGAGAACCAGGGCGTCGTCTACCCGCTCACCCGCTACCCCGACGGGTCGCTGCGCCCGTATTGGGACGAGAGCGCCTACTACGTCTTCTCGCTGCCCGAGGTCGAGGCGCTGGAAGAGGTCGTCGAGGAACTGCACACGATGTGCCTGGCCGCCGCCGCACACATCGTGGAGCGGGACCGCTTCGCCGAACTCGGCATCACCGACCCCCGGTTGGCGGGCCTGATCGCCGAATCCTGGCGCCGCCGCGACGAACTCCCTTCCATCTACGGCAGGTTCGACCTGCGTTACGACGGGACCGGGGCGGCGAAGATGCTGGAGTACAACGCGGACACACCCACCTCCCTGGTGGAGGCCGCGAGCGCCCAGTGGTTCTGGATGGAGGACTGCTTCCCGGGCGCCGATCAGTGGAACTCGCTGCACGAACGCCTCGTCGAGGCGTGGCGCCGACAGGCCGCGCTGCTGCCGGCCGGGCCGGTGCACTTCGCGCACTCCGAGGGCGACGAGATCGGCGAGGACCTGATGACGGTCGCCTATCTGCGGGAGACCGCCGAACAGGCCGGACTCGACACGGAGGCACTCTCCGTGGAACAGATCGGCTGGGACCGGCTGACCGGCCGGTTCGTGGACGAACGCCTCCGGTTCATCCGCAGCTGCTTCAAGCTGTACCCGTGGGAGTGGCTGGCGACCGACAAGTTCGGGCCGCATGTGCTGGACACCCTCGACAACGGCGGCTCCACCGGCACCACCTGCTGGATCGAGCCCGCCTGGAAGATGCTCCTCTCCAACAAGGCGCTCCTGGCGATCCTCTGGGAGCTCTACCCCGGCCACCCGAACCTGCTCGCCTCCTACCTCGACGGCCCGCGCGAACTCGCGAAGCAGGGTGAGGATTCCGGGGGCCGCGGCCGGGGATACGTCGCCAAGCCGCTGCTGGGCCGTGAAGGGGCCGGGGTCACCATCCACGAACCGGGAAGTCCCGCGGCGCCGCGGGACGAGCCGTGCTGCTACCAGGAGCTGGCACCGCTGCCGGACTTCGACGGCAACCGGGTGGTGCTGGGGGCATGGGTCGTCGAGGACGAGGCGGCCGGGCTGGGCATCCGCGAATCGGCGGGACTGGTCACGGACGAATACGCCCGCTTCCTGCCTCACGTCATCCTCTAGGGCCGCGACCGCGACCGCGACCGGCGACCGGCGACCGGCCGAGGATGACGTGAGAGGCGACCTGCGACCTGTGGCCTGGGCCGTCGGTCGTCAGCCGCGCAGGACACCGCGGAGCTGCTCCAGCCCCCAGTCCAGGTCCTCCTTGCTGATCACCAGCGGCGGGGCGATCCGGATCGTCGAGCCATGGGTGTCCTTGACCAGCACCCCGCGGCCCATCAGCTTCTCGGAGATCTCCCGGCCGGTGCCGTGGTGCGGGGCGATGTCGACGCCCGCCCACAGCCCGCGGCCCCGTACCTCCTCCACCGCGCCCCTGCCCACCAGCAGCCCCAGCTCCTGGTGGAGGTGCTCGCCCAACTCGGTGGCCCTCTGCTGGAATTCGCCGGTACGGAGCATCGCGATGACCTCCAGTGCGACCGCACAGGCAAGGGGATTCCCGCCGAACGTCGAACCGTGCTCACCGGGCCGGTACACCCCGAGCACATCCTTCGACGAGACCACCGCCGACACCGGCACCACACCACCGCCCAGCGCCTTGCCGAGCACATACATGTCCGGCACGACACCCTCGTGCTCACAGGCGAAGGTCTTCCCGGTCCGGCCCAGGCCCGACTGGATCTCGTCCGCGATGAACAGCACATCCCGCTCACGGGTGAGTTCACGCACCTGGGGGAGATAGCCGGGCGGCGGTACCAGCACCCCGGCCTCGCCCTGGATCGGCTCCAGCAGCACCGCCACGGTGTTCTCGGTCATCGCCTCCGCGAGCGCGGTCAGATCCCCGTACGGAACGATCTCGAACCCCGGCGTGTACGGACCGAAGTCCTCCCGTGCCTCCGGGTCCGTGGAGAAGCTGATGATCGTCGTCGTCCGGCCGTGGAAGTTGTTCGCGGCGACGATGATCTTCGCCATGCCGTCCGGGACCCCCTTCACCCGGTAGCCCCACTTGCGGGCGGTCTTCACCGCGGTCTCCACGGCCTCCGCCCCGGTGTTCATCGGCAGCACCATTTCCATGCCGCACAAATCCGCGAGCCGCGTACAGAAATCGGCGAACCGGTCGTGGTGGAAGGCGCGCGAGGTGAGGGTCACCCGCTCCAGCTGTGCCTTGGCCGCGTCGAGCAGACGCCGGTTGCAGTGACCGAAGTTGAGTGCCGAATATCCGGCGAGCATGTCGAGGTAGCGCCGGCCCTCGACATCGGTCATCCAGGCTCCATCCGCCGAAGCGACGACGACGGGCAGCGGATGGTAGTTGTGCGCGCTGTGCGCCTCGGCGGAGGCGATGGCAGTTTCCGTGGTCGACACGGGATCTCCGTTCGTCGTGCGGCGTGGGCGGAGGTGGTGCCCCTTTGTATCGTCGGTCGGAACCCTGTCGAGGAAACCTTCGATTCACGGCGCGCCCGTCCACCGCACGCAGCCGCTCAGCCGGCCCGAATGTGTTCCACGTCTCATTCGCGGCGCCGTGCGTCCGGCGCCCACACACCTTCCGTACCGGCTGCCGGAGATCGGTTCCGTACCTGAGAGAATGGGTTTCATGGCCTCTGAACGCCCCCGCGTGCTCTCCGGAATCCAGCCCACCGCAGGCTCGTTCCACCTCGGCAACTACCTCGGTGCGGTCCGCCAGTGGGTGGCGCTGCAGGAATCCCATGACGCCTTCTACATGGTCGTGGACCTGCACGCGATCACCATTCCGCAGGACCCCGCTCAGCTGCGCGCGAACACCCGGCTCGCCGTCGCCCAGCTGCTCGCCGCCGGTCTCGACCCGGAGCGCTGCACGCTCTTCGTGCAGAGCCATGTCCCCGAGCACGCCCAGCTCGGCTGGATCATGAACTGCCTCACCGGCTTCGGCGAGGCGTCCCGCATGACGCAGTTCAAGGACAAGTCCGCCAAGCAGGGCGCCGACCGCACCACGGTCGGTCTCTTCACGTACCCGATGCTGATGGTCGCCGACATCCTGCTGTACCAGGCCGACCAGGTCCCGGTCGGCGAGGACCAGCGCCAGCACCTGGAGCTGACCCGTAACCTCGCCGAACGGTTCAACGGCAGCTACGGCGACACGTTCACCGTGCCGGACCCGTACATCCTCAAGGAGACGGCGAAGATCTACGACCTTCAGGACCCGTCGTCGAAGATGAGCAAGTCGGCGGCCACCCCGAAGGGCCTGATCAACCTCCTCGACGAGCCGAAGGCCACGGCAAAGAAGGTCAAGAGCGCGGTCACCGACACCGACACCGTCATCCGCTTCGACCGGGCCGAGAAGCCCGGGGTCAGCAACCTGCTGACCATCTACTCCACGCTGACCGAAACCGGTATCGCGGAACTGGAGCAGAAGTACGAGGGCAAGGGCTACGGTGCGCTCAAGACCGATCTCGCCGAGGTCATGGTCGAGTTCGTCACACCGTTCCGCACCCGCACCCAGGAATACCTGGACGACCCGGAGACGCTGGACTCGATCCTGGCCAAGGGCGCGGAGAAGGCCCGCTCCGTCGCGGCCGAGACCCTGGCCCGGACGTACGACCGGATGGGCTTTCTGCCTGCGAAGCACTGAGTCCAAGAACCCTGGCGGTTCCGCAGCCGCAGGCGTCACACTGGCGATGGGAAGTTGACCCGGTGGATGGTCGAAAACAGGCCATCGACCATCGAGGATTGAGGAGAACGACGTGGGGACCGTAACGCTCGGCGTTTCGATCGCGGTCCCGGAGCCCTACGGCAGCCTGCTTCAGGAGCGGCGCGCGAGCTTCGGGGATCCTGCCGCATACGGCATTCCCACCCATGTCACCCTCCTCCCGCCGACCGAGGTCGAGGCGGCCGACCTGCCCGTGATCGAGGCGCATCTCGCGCAGATCGCCACGGGCGGCCGCCCCTTTCCGATGCGGCTGGCCGGCACGGGGACCTTCCGTCCCCTTTCGCCGGTCGTCTTCGTCCAGGTCGTCGAGGGCGCCTCGGCCTGCTCGTGGCTGCAGCAGCGGGTCAGGGACGCGTCCGGGCCGCTGGTGCGCGAGCTGCAGTTCCCGTACCACCCGCATGTGACGGTCGCGCATGACATCGCCGAGCAGGCCATGGACCGGGCGTACGAGGAGCTCTCCGACTTCGCGGCCGCCTGGACCTGCGATTCCTTCGCGCTGCACGAGCAGGGCCCGGACGGCGTCTGGCGCAAGATCAACGAGTTTCCGTTCGGTGCCGGCGGCGGCGCGCCCGCCGTGCCCGCGCAGGGCGGCTTCTCCGTGGACGAGCCCTCCCTGCATCCCTGAGAGGCTGTCGGGCGGCCTCTGATCGGGCGGCCACGCCCTGGCACGCACGCTTCCCGCGTTGCCGGGATGTCCTCGTAGCGCTGCTACGAGGACATCCCGGCGCCTTGGAATCGCACGCACCAGACCGCGTCCGCTTTCCGATC